>NZ_JBHWBW010000294.1:0-7564 GCF_042735675.1 Kitasatospora sp. NPDC059571 | reverse complement strand
GGACTCGCCTGGGGCCCGCCCCCGTGTGTTGTTTTTCCGGCCCGTCCCGCCCGCCCCGCCCGGCGGGGCCGGGCCCCGGGGGGCCCCGGGCCCCTCGGGAGGATGTGCGGACGGTCAGCCCGCCGCCACGTCCTCCGCGTACCGCACCAGGGTGCGCACGGCGCTGGCGGTGCCGCCCTTGGGCGTGTAGCCGAACGGGCCGGCCTCGTTGAACGCCGGGCCCGCGATGTCCAGGTGCGCCCAGTCGATGCCCTCGGCGACGAACTCCTTGAGGAACAGGCCGGCCACCAGGCCGCCGCCCATCCGCTCGCCCATGTTGGCGAGGTCGGCGACGGTGGTGTCGACCATGCCCTTGCGCAGGTCCGCCGGCAGCGGCATCGGCCAGGACTGCTCGCCGACCGCCTCGGCGGTCTCGTGCAGGCGGGTGCGCAGCTCGTCGCTGTTGGCCATCACGCCGAAGGTGCGGTTGCCCAGCGCCAGCACCATCGCGCCGGTCAGGGTGGCCACGTCGACGATGACGTCCGGGTGCTCCTCGCCGGCGCGCACGATCGCGTCGGCCAGCACCAGGCGGCCCTCGGCGTCCGTGTTGAGCACCTCGACGGTCTTGCCGCCGTACATCCGCAGCACGTCGCCGGGGCGGGTGGCGGAGCCGGAGGGCATGTTCTCGGCCAGCGCCAGCCAGGCGGTGACGTTGACCTGCAGGCCCAGGCGCTTGGCGGCGACGACCGCGGCGAACACCGCGGCGGCACCGGCCATGTCGCACTTCATGGTCTCGTTGTGGCCGGCCGGCTTGAGCGAGATGCCGCCCGAGTCGTAGGTGATGCCCTTGCCGACGAAGGCCAGCGAGGCCTTCGCCTTCGGGTGGGTGTAGGCCACCTTCACCAGCCGGGGCGGGTTGGCCGAGCCGACGCCGACGCCGAGGATGCCGCCGAAGCCGCCCTTGGTCAGCGCCTTCTCGTCGAGCACCTCGACCTTGAGGCCGTGCTCCTTGCCGGCCGCCTGGGCGATCGCGGCGAAGGACTTCGGGTTGAGGTCGTTCGGGGCGGTGTTGACCAGGTCGCGGGCGCGGTTCATCTCCTCGCCGATCGCGACGGCGCGCTCGACCGCGGCCTTGGCCTCCTTGGA
This sequence comes from Kitasatospora sp. NPDC059571, assembly GCF_042735675.1. Taxonomy (NCBI): domain Bacteria; kingdom Bacillati; phylum Actinomycetota; class Actinomycetes; order Kitasatosporales; family Streptomycetaceae; genus Kitasatospora; species Kitasatospora sp. NPDC059571. Next base: position 6,439 of record NZ_JBHWBW010000294.1, on the reverse strand, counting down.
GCCCTTGCGCGAGGCCAGCACGGTGACCTCGCCGACCGGCGCCTTGCCGTTCTCGGCCTTGTACGTGCCGAAGGCGTAGGAGCCCAGCAGCGCGCCGAGCGCGACCGCCTCGATCTGCTCGGCCGACTCGGCCGGCAGCGCCAGGGCGGCCTTCTTCACGCCGGCCAGGGTGCGGGCGGCGACACCGGCGGCCCGGCGCAGCGCCTCGGCCGGGTAGCCGTCCTCGGAGGCGTCGCCGAGGCCCACGGCCAGCACGAGCGGGGCCTTCAGACCGGCCGCCGCGGGGACCTTGACCGCCTCGCCCTCGGCGCCGGTGGCGCCCAGGGTGGCGAGGACCTCCGCCAGCGTGCCGTCGAACGCCTCGGCCACGGCCTCGGCACCGGGGGCCGGGACCAGGCCCTTGGGGCCCTTCGCCACGCCGATCACCAGGGCGTCGGCCCGCAGGCCGGCGGCGGAGGAGGTGCTGACAGACAGTGCAGTCACGTAAATGCGTCCTGTTCTTTCGCGGTCGACAGCCGGTGCGGCTGGGGGCGCCGCACCGGCATAACCCCGGCGTACTCCGCGGGGAAACGGGGCGCAGGGCTTCGGTGCACCAGGCATGGTAGTCCGCATAGTGGGACCGCGCCCCGCCAGGGCCGGTACGTACACCCTCCCCGACGGGCGGCCGCGGGCGCTCCGCGACCCGGCTACTGCGGTGCGAACAGGGCCAGGGCGACCAGGGTGCCGGTCGCCGCGGTCTCCGCCATCGAGCCGAGCACGTCCCCGGTGATCCCGTCGAACCGGCGCACGCAGCGCCGCAACAGCAGGGCGGCGCAGCCCAGTCCGACGGCGAGTGCGAGCGGGTAGGCGGCCGCCCACCGGCCGTACGGCAGCGCGGCCAGGCCGAGGGCCGCGGCCGAGGCCGCGGAGACGGCCGCGGCGCCGGCGGCCGGGACGGTGCCCGCGACCATCGCGCCCAGGCCGCCCGGCCGGGCCGCCGGCACACCGCGGCGGCAGCCCCAGGCCAGTGCGCAGCGCGCCGCCACGGCCGCGGCCACCACGGCGAGCGCCCCCTGCCCGGCCGAGCGGTCGAACTGCCCGGCCAGCGCGGCGACCTGACCCAGCAGCACGAGCACCAGGGTGAGCACGCCGAACGGGCCGATGTCGGACTGCTTCATGATCCGCAGTGCGTCCTCGGCGGGCTTCCCGCTGCCCAGCCCGTCGGCGACGTCGGCCAGGCCGTCGAGGTGCAGCCCGCGGGTGAGTGCGGCGAGCGCGGCCACCGCGGCGACGGCCGCGAGCAGCCCGCCGCCGCGCGGGGCCACCAGCGCGCCGGCGCCGGCCGCGAGCGCGCCGAGCACCAGCCCGACGACGGGCGCGCAGAGCATCGCCCGGCCGCCGGCGGTGCGGTCCCAGCGGTCGACCCGCACCCGCAGCACCGACAGCGTCCCGAAGGCGAACCGCAGGCCGGGCAGGCGTCCCTGCGGCACCCTCAGCCCAGACCCAGCAGCTCCGCCGCGCTCGGCAGCCGCGCCGGCGGGCGGGGCTCGGCGGGCGCGGCGGCGGGCACCGCGGACGGCTCGGCCAGCGCGTCCGAGGCGGCCTGCACGAGCGGCAGCGCGAGCAGCGCGCCGACGCCGCCGCCGGCCCGCACGCCGATCTGCTGAAGGGGCGTCAGGGTGAGCCGGTCGTACGCCTTCGCCTGGGCGGGCTCGCCGCTGTCCTGCCCGGCCCGCCACCACTCGGGGGCGCGGAAGGCGACCCGCTGGGCGACCAGTGCGCAGGCGGCCGACACCACGCCGTCCAGCACCACCGGCAGCCGGCGGACGGCGGCCTGCAGCAGGAAGCCGGTGATGGCGGCGAAGTCCGCGCCGCCGGTCGCGGCGAGCAGCGCCAGCTGGTCGCCGAGGACGGGACGGGCCCGGCGCAGCGCGTCCCGGACGGTGGCGCACTTGACCATCCACACCCGGTCGTCGATGCCGGAACCGCGGCCGGTGACCGCGGCGGCGTCGGTGCCGCACAGGGCGCCGACCAGGACGGCGGCGACGGTCGTGGAACCGGTGCCGAGGTCGCCGAGCAGCACCAGGTCGGTGCCCAGGTCGGCCTCCTCGTCGGCGATCGCCATGCCGGTGCGGAAGGCGCGGGCGGCCTCCTCGGCGCTCAGCGCGTCCTCGACGTCGATCCGCCCGGAGCCGCGCCGCACCCGGTGCCGCGAGACCTCCTCGGGGAACTCGGCCGGGTCGGCGTCGACGGCGATGTCCACCACCCGCACCGCGGCGCCGTAGCGGCGGGCCAGCACGGCCACCGGCGCGGTGCCGTCCAGGACGGCGTGCACCCGCCGCACGGTGCTGGACGGCGGGGTGCTCCCCAGGCCGGCCACCGGGCTCGGCACCGGCTCGGAGGCCGGGTCGGGCCGGGAGACGCCGAGGGCGGCCACCCCGTGGTCACCGGCGAACAGCAGCACCTTCGGCGCGGCCACCGGCCGTACGGGCGTCGCGCCCTGGACGGAGGCCAGCCATGCGCCGAGCTCCTCCAGCGCGCCCAGGCCGCCCGGCGGCAGGTCCAGCTGCTGCCGGTGCTCCTCGGCGGCTCTGCGGGCGCCCTCGTCGGGGCGCTCGACCAGCGAGGAGAAGGTATCGAGATCCACGGTCGTGTCCATCGCTCGGAAGGCTACACGGCACCGCCTTTGATGGTCAGCACCTGCCCGGCGACCACCAGCAGCACCTGCTCGGAGGCGTCCGCGACCGCCATGTTGAGCCGTCCCAGGGTGTCCCGGAAGCGGCGTCCGGAGGCGGTCGCCGGCACCACGCCCATCCCGACCTCGTTGGAGACCGCGACCACGCGGCGCCCGCTCGCGGCCCACGCCGCGGCGAGGCCGTCGCAGCGCGCCTGCACGGCGCGCTCGCCGCCGTCGAGCCAGTGGGCGTCGTCCCAGGCGTCGCAGTCGTCCATCACCGAGGTCAGCCACAGTGCGAGGCAGTCGACCAGGACCGGGGCGCCGTCCGAGCGGTCGGCCAGCACCGCCTCCAGATCGCAGGTCTCGGCCGTCCGCCAGGAGGCGGGGCGGCGCTCGCGGTGCAGCCGGACGCGGTCGGCCCACTCCGCGTCGCCGTCGCGGGTGCCGCCGGTGGCGACGTACAGCACGTCCGCGCAGGGCGCGAGCAGCTGCTCGGCGCGGGTCGACTTGCCGGAGCGCGCGCCGCCGAGGATCAGGGTGCCGGGAAGTGCCATGCGGGCCATCCTGCCGCAGGCCGCCGCGGCGGCCAGGCTTGGGGAGCCGCCGGGCGGGCACGCTAATGTGCGCACGACAGCGAGGTCACTCAGCGGGAGGAGTCCGGCACATGGTGTGGACGTGGCGGTTCGAGCGGCAGGACGGGACGCAGGTCGAGCAGCCCGGCGGGCGGGAGGAGTTCCCCGGCCAGGGCGACGCCGAGTCGTGGATCGGCGAGACCTGGAAGCAGCTGCTGGAGGACGGGGTGGACCGCGCGGTCCTGCTGGACGACGAGCGCGAGATCTACGCGATGAGCCTGCACGAGGGCTAGGCGCGCGCCGGACGGCGGCCGCGGCCTACTTGGCGCCGACGACGTGGAGCAGGGCCGCGACCTGCCGGTACGGGTCCTGCCGGCCGGCCCGCTCCTCGGCGTCCAGCAGCTGAGCCAGCTGCCGCCCGTCCACCGGGGCCTGGTCGTCCGGGGTGGCGTCGGTGAACACCCGCACGCCGTACCAGGTGCGCACCGGCACGGACAGGCCCTGCAGGGTCGTCGCGAGGTCCGACAGCCGTTCGGCCCGGGCGGGGACGCCGTGCCGGTCGGTGTAGCGGCCGGTGTCGAAGGACGCCAGCGCGGTGCGCCAGTCGCCGGACAGCGCCGGCCGCATGGCCAGCGCCTCGGCGTTGCGGACCACGACGGACAGCACGCCGCCGACGTCCAGCACGCGGGCCAGTGAGGCCAGCAGGGCGTCCGGGTCGGGCAGGTACATCAGCACGCCGTGGCAGAGCACGGCGTCGAAGGAGCGCGGCTCGAACCACCGGGCGCAGGCGTGCCCGTCGCCGCCGAGGAGCCGGATCCGCTCGCGGACCTGCGGCGGTTCGGCGGCCACCGCGGCCTGGGCCGCGCCCAGCGTCACCGGGTCGGGGTCGACGCCGGTGACCAGGTGCCCGGCCCGGGCCAGGCGCACGGTCTGGGTCGCCGCTCCGCAGCCGACGTCCAGCACCCGCAGCCCGGTGCGCCCGGCGAGCTGTTCGGCGAGCTGCCGGGTCACCAGCTCGTCGCGGACGAGGGTGCGCAGCCCGCCCTGCCGGTCGTTCCACGAGCGGGCGGCGTGCCGTCCGCCGCGGGCCGGGAGCCGGTCGTGGTCGCCCGCGCCCTGCCAGGGGAGCGCGTACAGCCCCGGGCCCTCCGGCTGCACCGGATGGGCCCAGGGCGGCGGGACCGGCTCGGCGGTCAGGGCCGCTCGCCCCGCTTCGCCAGGGGCTTGGGCAGGCGCAGCCGGCGCATCTGCAGGGTGCGCATCAGGGCGTAGGCGACGGCCCCGCGGGTGTTGTCGTTCGGGAAGCGCTCGCGCAGCGCCTTGCGCAGGCCGAGGCCGATGCGGGCGAAGTCGAGGATCACCAGGACGAAGAAGACCACGAAGAGCAGCGTGGAGAGCAGCTGCAGCGCGGGCACCCGGAGGATGCTGAGCACCAGCACCACGACGGCGTACGGCAGGAAGAACTCGGCGAGCGACCAGCGGGAGTCCACGTAGTCGCGGGCGAAGCGCCGCACCGGGCCCTTGTCACGGGCCGGCAGGTAGCGCTCGTCGCCCTCCAGCAGCGCGGTGCGCTGCTTCTCACGGGCCGTGCGCATCCGCTCGCGCGACTGGCGGGCGGCCTCCTTGCGGTCCTTGGGGACGGTCACCCGGGTGCGCCGGCTGGCCTCGGCCTCGCTGCGCTTGGGCGTCGGCCGGCCCTTCTTGGCCTGCGGGTCACGGGTCTGGGTCTTCTCGTCCTCCTTGGTCATGACGACCGTGGCGGAGGAGGAGGCTTCATCTGAGCGGCGTCGGAACACACCTCCAGCGTACGGGCACGCCGGAGCGTTTCCGAGTGCCGCCGGCACCGAACAGGTATCGATCGGCCCGGTCGGGGCGGCGTGTCCCCGTACGGGAGCGCCGGGCCGGGGCCGATCATGGTCTCAGGGTCGGCTCCACCCCAGGAACGATGCCGGACAGTGTGCCGCTGTAGCAGTCTTGTTGCAGCTCGTGCACTGCGGCGACCCGCTCGCTGCACATACACTCAACGTGTTACGAGACGGAATGCGCAGGCCCGTAGAAGGGGGCACCCGAGGCCCATGAGCGACGGAATCATGAAGCGTATGGGGCTGATCTTCCGCTCCAAGGCGAACAAGGCCCTGGATCGTGCGGAGGACCCGCGAGAGACGCTCGACTACTCCTACCAGAAGCAGCTGGAGCTGCTGCAGAAGGTGCGCAGGGGTGTCGCCGACGTGGCCACCTCCCGCAAGCGCCTCGAGCTCCAGCTCACCCAGCTCCAGCAGCAGTCCTCGAAGTACGAGGAGCAGGGCCGCAAGGCGCTGTCGCTCGGCCGCGAGGACCTGGCCCGCGAGGCGCTGACCCGCAAGGCCAACCTGCAGTCGCAGATCACCGACCTGGAGACGCAGTACCAGCAGCTCCAGGCCGAGGAGGAGAAGCTGACGCTCGCCTCCCAGCGCCTGCAGGCCAAGGTCGACGCCTTCCGCACCAAGAAGGAGACGATCAAGGCCACCTACACGGCCGCCCAGGCGCAGACCCGGATCGCCGAGTCGTTCTCCGGCATCTCGGAGGAGATGGGCGACGTCGGCCTGGCCATCCAGCGGGCCGAGGACAAGACGGCGCAGATGCAGGCCCGGGCCGGCGCGATCGACGAGCTGCTCGCCTCCGGCGCGCTCGACGACGCCAGCGGCCTCGGCCGCAAGGACGACATCGAGGCGGAGCTGGAGCGGGTGGCCGGCGGCAGCGATGTCGAGCTCGAGCTGGCCCGCATGAAGGCCGAGCTCACCGGCGGCACCCCGCAGTCGGCGCCGCAGGCCATCGAGCAGGGCCAGCAGGACTCGTCGAAGATCAACTACAACAAGTAACCCCGGACAGGGAGACGCGCCGGCATGATCATGCGGGTCATGGGTGAGGGGCAGTTCGAGGTCGGCGACAGCCACCTGAACCGGCTCAACGAGCTCGACGACGAGCTCCTCAAGGCGGTGGAGGCGGGGGACGGCGCCGCCTTCCGGACGGCCCTGCAGGGCCTGCTCGGTGCGGTCAGGGAGTTCGGCAGCCCGCTGCCGGACGACTCCCTGGAGCCGTCCGACCTGATCCTCCCGGACTCCGAGGCGACCATCGACGAGGTCCGCGAGATGCTGCGGACGGAGGGCGACGGCCTGATCCCGGGTCTGCCGGAGTAGGCCGCACGACGCGAGGAGGGCGGGCACCCCGTACG
>NZ_JBHWBW010000293.1:0-9840 GCF_042735675.1 Kitasatospora sp. NPDC059571 | reverse complement strand
CCGGGGGGCGGGGGGGGGGCGGGGGGGGGGGCGGGGGGGGGGGGGGGGCCCCGGGGGGGGCCCTCGCCCGGGCCCGCGGCGGGCGGCGCCTCGACCGCCGCCGGGGCGGCACCGGCGGCGAGCGCCTCGGCGACGGCGGTGTGCACCAGGCCCGCCAGTGCCTCCTCGCCGCCGAAGTAGCGGCCGGGCCCGCGGACGGGGATGGCGCACAGGCCCGGGCGGAGCACCTCGACCCGGGGGGTGAAGGCCTCGACCGCGGCGGCCACCGGCTCGAACCGCCGGGTCTCCGTCTCCGGGTCGCGGTCGCGCAGCCGCAGCCCGGGGCAGAGCCGCTGGGCGTACCGCAGCCGCTGGCCGCGCCGGACGCCGGCCTCCCGGGCCTCGCCGGAGCAGGCCAGGATCCGGCCGGACTCCACCACCGCGACCGGGCCGCTCTCACCGCCGGGCGGGGCGGTGGCGGCGACCGGCCAGTCCGGGCACCAGACCACCAGGATCCGGGGCACCTCCGGCTGTTGCGCGGTCATCTCAGACCACCGCCAGTCCGGCCGGAACGTCCGCGGCCGGCGCCGGGACGGGGAGCACCGCGGCGGTGGCCGCGGCCGGGAGCGCCGGTGCCTCGGGGAGCGCCCGGGGCCGGCGGTCCGCCTCGATCGGACGGGCGGTGCCGTGCTCGTCCGGCAGCCAGAGCCGGGCGGTGCGGGCGCGGGCGGCCGTGCCGCGGCCCTCGGCGGCGATCTCGACCTGGCGGCCGCGCAGCTGCCCGTACCCGTCGCCGAGCCCGTACCAGCGTCCGGAGCCGACGCTGAGCCGCAGCCCGGCGCCGGGCCAGGGGCCGGCCACCAGCAGGGCGCAGCCGCCGCGCCGCAGGACGGCGGTGAGCCGGGCGGCGAGCTGCGGGGCGACCGGGCCGGTGGGGCGCAGCAGGATCAGTCCGACCGCGCCGGCCAGCGCGGAGACCACCTCGGGCCAGTGCGGGCCGGGGTCGTCGGCGAGCAGCAGGCGGTGCAGGTCGAGTCCGTAGCCGGCGGCCGCGGCGAGGCCGAGGTCGGGCAGGCCGACCGCGGCGGCCCAGCCGCCGGCCGCGACGGCTCCGGCGGCCAGGGCGAGGAGCAGCGCGGTGTCCCCGGCGACGGAGACCGCGGTGCCGCGGCGCAGGCCGCCGCCGGGCAGCAGGGGGGCGAGCGGCGGCAGGACCGGCAGCAGCGCGTCCTCGGCGGCGGGTGGGGCCGCCGCCGACCGTACGAACACATTTTCGAAATCGGGCACGAGTCCAGGATCGAACATTCGTTCGCCATTCTTCAAGTCCGAATCGCCTGACTGAACTGCAGGAACACACGGCCGGACACCCTGCGTGTCCTCCGGGACGCCGGGTGCCCGGCCGCGCACAGTGGGTCGGGGCGCCGCCGGGCGCCGGACGGAGGCGCACGGCGCGTGGACTGGAAGCTCGAAGTGGTGGTCGTCCCGGTCGCGGACGTGGACCGGGCCAAGCGGTTCTACGCCGAACAGGTCGGCTTCGCGGTCGACACCGACACCAGGATCGGCGAGCACGACCGGATCGTGCAGCTCACCCCGCGCGGCTCGGCCTGTTCGATCGTCATCGGCTCCGGGGCGGTCGGCTCCGGGCAGCCGGGGTCGGTGCAGGGCCTGCAGCTGGTCGTGGACGACGTCGCGGCGGCCCGCGCCGAGCTGGCCGGGCGGGGCGTGCCGGTCAGCCCGGTGCAGCACTTCGACGGCACGCAGCTGGCCGAGGGCCCGGGCGGCGACTGGAACTCCTTCGTGTTCTTCAGCGACCCCGACGGCAACGGCTGGAGCGTCCAGGAGCGCCCGGCCCGCACCCGCTGAGCCCCTCGGCCCCTGGGCACCTCGGGATCGCCGGGACCACCGGGGCCGGCGGGCGGGCGCGGACCGCTCAGGCCGGCCGGGCGACGGCCACCGCCGCGGCGTCGTCCTTGAGCCGGCCTCCGCCGTGCGCCAGCAGGTCACGGCGCAGACGGGCGAGGAGCGCGGCCGGTTCGAGCGCCGCCGTGCCGTGTGCCGACCAGCGGGCGGCCCGCTCCAGGAGCGGGTAGAACGCGCGGTCGCCGTCCCGGGCCTCGGTGACCCCGTCGGTGTAGAGCAGCAGCGTCTCCCCCGGCCCGACGTCGAAGGTGTCCACCTCGTACCGGATGCCGGGCAGCGAGCCCAGCCCGATCGGCGGCGCCCCGCAGCCGTCCCCCGGGTGCCCGTCGGCCGCCGCACCGGGCTCCAGGACACGGACCGCCCGGCCGCCGGCCAGCAGCAGCGGCGGCGGGTGCCCGCAGTTGGTGATCCCGACCGGCCCGCCGTCGTCCGGGAGGTCGACCAGCATCGCGGTGACGAAGCGCTCGGCCGCCTCGCCCTCGTCCCCGGTCTCCGCCAGGTGCCGGCCGAAGCTGGCGTCCAGGCCGGCCGCCAGGGCGGGCAGGTCGGCGTGGTGGTGGGCGAGCTCGCGGAACGCGCCGAGCACCGCGGCGGCGTCCTCGATCGCGGTCAGGCCCTTGCCCCGGACGTCGCCGACGATCACCCGGGTGGCACCGGGGACCCGGGTCGCCGCGTACAGGTCCCCACCGACGTCGGCCTCGGCCTCGGCGGCCAGGTAGAAAGCGGCCACCCGGAGCGGGCCCAGCCGGTCCGGCAGCGGGCGCAGCAGCACCCGCTGCACGGTCTCGGAGACCGAGCGCACCCGGGTCAGCTCCCGTCGGCGCCGGTCGCGGACCCGGCAGTACAGCACGATCAGCGTGGAGACCACGACCAGGGCGATGATCTGCGTCTGGTGGTTGGTGGTGCCCAGGCCGCCGTGGAAGACCCCGATGAGGACCTGCGCGAGCACCGCGAGCGCGCCGATCAGGCCGGTCAGCCAGGGCCCGGCGAACGAGGCGGTGATCGCCGGGGCGACCACCAGCAGCGGCCCGAGGTGGATGGTGGGCGGCGAGGCGATGTCGACGGCCGAGATCACGGCGATGAAGGCGAGCGGGATCGCCACGAGCGCGTGGCCCCGGCGCCACGTCCCGCGCGGGACGGCCGGACGTCCGCGCGCCACCATGCTCTCACCCTGCACCCGGGCGCCCACCGCTGCACGTCCCGGGCCGCCGCGGGCCCCGGTGCGCATTGACCGTGATCTTGGACAGCCCCTACAGTCGGCACGACCGCGCCCCGTCGGCCCGAGGAACCCTGATGAAGCGTCACCACTGGCTGGAGCGCATCCGGCAGCTCGACCCGGAGACCGACTTCACGGAGATCTACCGGATCAGCAGCTGGTACGAGTTCCCCTGGGACACCAGCCAGTCGCTGGGCTTCGCGCTCTACCGCACGTACGCCGTCCCGAGCATCGGCCGGCTGCTGGCCCGGACGGGCGAGTTCACCGAGCGGGCGCAGAAGCGGTACGACGACACGGTGCTGATCCTGGAGGCGGTCGTCGAGCACGGCTTCGACTCCGACCGGGGCCGCGAGGCGATCCGCCGGATGAACGGGATGCACCGGCGCTACGCGATCTCCAACGAGGACTTCGTCTACGTGCTCTCCACCTTCGTGGTGGTGCCCAAGCGCTGGCTCGACTCCTACGGCTGGCGGCCCTACTCGGCGCACGAGGTCCGGGCGGCGGTCAACTACTACCGCGAACTCGGGCGGCACATGGGGCTGCGGGACGTCCCGGAGACGTACGAGGGCTTCGAGCGGCTGCTGGACGACTACGAGCGGGCCCACTTCGCCTTCGACCGGGGCGGCCGGGACGTCTCCGACGCCACCCTGGACCTCACCGCGAGCTGGTACCCGCGGCCGCTCGGCGCCCAGATGCGGCGGTCCTCGATCTGCCTGCTGGACGACCCGCTGCGGGAGGCGTTCGGCTACCCGCGGCCGCCGGCCCTGCTGACCGCGCTGGTGCGCGGAGGGATGCGGCTGCGCGGGCGGTTCGTCCGGCTGCTGCCGCCGCGCCGCCGGCCGCACCTGGCCAGGGACGGGCGGCAGGTACGCGGCTACCCGAACGGGTACGAGGTCTCCGAGCTCGGCACCTTCGGGCCGCCGGAGAGCGGCGGCTGCCCGTTCCCGCACGGCGGGGCGTCCTGACCCGGACCGCCGGCCCCCCGGTGTCACCGGTCCGTGCCAGGCTGGCGGCATGAGCGAGAACCCCGTGCCCGGCATCCCGCCGCAGAACTACTCCCAGCCGTGGGCCGACGCCGCCGCCCGGCCCGGCCCGCCGCTGGTCGGCGACGAACGCGAGATCCTCACCTCGTACCTGGACTTCCACCGCGAGACGCTGGCCCTCAAGTGCGCCGGGCTGAGCGCCGGGCAGCTGTCCGAGCACGCGGTGCCGCCGTCCGGGCTGACCCTGCACGGGATGGTCCGGCACCTCGCCGGCGTCGAGCAGTGGTGGCTGCACCTGCAGTTCGCCGGGCTGGACGAGCCGCTGGCCTACTACTCCGACGACGACCCGGACCAGGACTTCGAGCACCTGGACGGCGATCCGGCCGAGGCGCTCGCCGTCTGGCGCGCCAACTGCGCCCGGTCCCGGGAGATCGTCGCCGCGGCGCCCTCGCTGGACGCCACCGGGGTGCACCGCGCCACCGGCGCCCCGGTCTCGCTGCGCCGGATCCTTCCCGGCGTCGACGTGCAGCACACCCGCCCCCCCGGCCCCGCCCCCCGGCGGGGCGAGCGCCCCGCCGGCCCCACCGGGTCCGCCCCGCCGCCGCCCCGGGCCGCCGCGGCCGCCCGGGGGGGCGGCCGGGCGGCCCGGGCACGGCTCAGGGCAGCCTGACCGAGGTGAAGGCGCTCGCCGGGGCGCCGTCCAGCGCACCCTCCACCGCGTCCCGCCAGACCGGGCCGGCCAGCGTGCCGCCGAACGCCGCGTCGATCCGCTCGCCGCCCATCCGCTGTCCCTCCAGCGGGGCCGGGGAGACGGTGTCGCTGACCACGGCCGCACCGGAGACCTCCGGGGTGTAGCCGACGAACCAGGCCTGCCGGCCCTCGTTGGTGGTACCGGTCTTGCCCGCGCTGTCGCGGTCGTCGAGCCCGGCGGTGGTGCCGGTGCCGTCCTGGACGACGCCCTTGAGCATCGCGGTCACGGTGTCCGCGGTGGTCTGGGACATCGCCTGGGTGCAGTTCGTCCGCGGCACCGCGAGGGCCTTGCCGTCCGGGCCGGTCACCGAGGCGATCGCGGTGGGCGCGCAGTAGGTGCCGTGCGCGGCGAACGCCGCGTACGCGCTCGCCATCTCCAGCGGCGACAGGTCGTTGCTGCCCAGCGTCATCGACGGCACCACGCTGAGCTTCTCGCCGCCGGCCTGCTGGGTGATGCCAAGCGAGGCGGCCAGCTTCGCCACGTTGCACAGCCCCGCGTCGGCCTCCAGGCGGGCGAAGTAGGTGTTGACCGACTTCGCCATCGCCTCCGGCATCGCGAAGCTGCCGACCAGCTTGGTGCTGTCGTTGTGCACCTCGCCGCTCTCCGGGAAGCGGCCGCCGGAGCAGTCCTTCATGGCCGGCCACGGGATGCTGTAGCCCGAGCTGTAGCTCTGGGTCACCGGGATGTCGTTCTCCAGCGCGGCGGCGGCCACGATCGGCTTGAAGGTCGAGCCGGTCGGGAAGCCCAGCCCGCCGCCCATCCGCTTGGGCACACTGAGGTTGATCTGGGTCTGGTTGGCGCCCAGCCCGTACGGACGGCTCTGCGCCATCGCGAGGATCTTCCCGGTGCCCGGCTCGACGAGGGTCATCGCCACCGCGGGCTTCTCCGACGGGTACGCGTGCGAGGTGACCGCGTTCTGCACGGACTTCTGCGCCTTGGGGTCGAGCGTGGTGCGGATCTGCAGGCCGCCGCGGTTCCACAGCGCCTGCCGCTCCGCCGGGGTCTTCCCGAACGCCGGGTCGGTCAGCATCACCTTCTTCACGTAGTCGCAGAAGAAGCCCTCGCCCGTCCCGGCGGTGATGCAGCCCTGGTGCGCGCGGGTCGGGTTCAGCCCCAGCCGGGAGGCCACCGCCGCCTGCTCCTGGGCGGGCGTGATGTGCCCGAGCTCCGCCATCCGGTGCAGCACGGTGTCGCGCCGCTCCTTGGCCAGCTGCGGGTTGACCGTCGGATCGTACGCGGACGGCGACTGGACCAGGCCGGCCAGCAGCGCGGCCTGCGGCAGCGTCAGGTCCTTGGCGGGGACGCTGAAGTACCGCTGCGCCGCCGCCTCCACCCCGTACGCCTTCTGGCCGAAGAAGGTGATGTTGAGGTAGTTGGTGAGGATCTGGTCCTTGGTGAGGGTCTCCTCGACCTTGATGGCGTACTTCAGCTCCCGGATCTTGCGCTCGACGGTCTGCCGCTGCGCCTCCTGGACCTTCTGCGGGTCGTCGCCGGCCTGGTCGACGAAGACGTTCTTCACGTACTGCTGGGCGAGCGTGGAGGCGCCCTGGGAGGTGCCGCCCGAGGCCGCGTTGGAGTTGACGGCCCGCAGGATGCCCTTGAGGTCCACGGCGCCGTGCTGGTAGAAGCGGCTGTCCTCGATGTCGACCAGGGCGGTCTTCATCACCGGGGCTATTCGGTCGGCGGGCACGACCGTGCGGTCCCGGCTGTAGATGACGGCGATCGGCTCGCCGGCCGCGTCGTACACCGTGGAGGCCTGGGACAGCGACGGGGTGACGAAGTCGTCCGGCAGACTGTCGAAGTCGTCCACCGCATGGCGGGCCCCCAGGCCGACCGCACCGACCGCGGGCAGGGCGAGCCCGGCGACCAGGACGCCGCCGAGCGCACTCGCGCCCACCAGCCGTGCGGCCAGCAGCGTCTTCTGACGGAATCCTCTGGAGTTGTGGGGAGCCATGGGAGGAGCCTATGCGGCTGATCGTCCACCAAGTATCGGATTTCTTCCCACGTTCGTCACAACTCCGTGACAGCGCGGGCTTGACGCCCCGCCATGTCATGTACTAATCGACATGCACCCCCTTCGCGGCGGCCCGCAGGGTCACCCCGTCGTCGCCGACCGACACCCCGGTCGGCACGAGGCCGAGCGGCAGCGGCGGCACCGTGCGGTCCGCCGCACCGAAGGCCGCGGTCAGCCGCGGGTCCGCCGGGTCCATCGGCCGCCCCGCGAGCGAGGCGCTGAGCGGACGGAGCGTCACCGCGCCGCCGGCCAGCCGGACCTCGGCGGTGACCGTCAGCGGCAGGCCGAGGACGCTGCGGTCGATCCGCAGCCGGCCGTGGTCCGCGGAGAGCGCCGTACCCGGGCCGAGCGCGCCGCCGAGCTGCCCGAACGGCAGCGTGAACCGGGCGTCGGCACCGGCCGCGCGGTACCCGCCGCCGCTCCCGGTGACCCGGCGCAGGTCGACGTCGGCGCGCACCTGCCGCCCGGCCGCGGTGACCGCGTCCGCCCGGACCCGGACCTCCGGGTAGCTCCCGCGGGCCGCCTCCAGCACGAACGGGAAGCCCGCCAGGGTCACCTGCGGAACGCCCACCAGGCCGGACTGCCGGGCGGCGATCCGCCCCGCGAGGCGGTGCTCGGCGACCGCGGCCGCCCCCGGTCGGCGGCCGGGAGGGCCGCCGCGAGCACGGCGAGGACGAGCGCCGCCCGCCGCCGGGCCCTCACGGGGCGCTCGCCGGGGCGACGTCCACGGCATCGGCAGCGGAATCGGCCTCGGCCGGGGCGGCATCGGGCACGGGCCCCTCCGCCGCCTGGCCGGGGGCGTCCTCGTGGCCGTCGCCCTCGATGTCCACCCGCGGCAGCAGCCGGTCCAGCCAGGCGGGCAGCCACCAGTTGACCCGGCCGAGCAGCACCATGCTCGCCGGGACGAGGACGCCGCGCACCACCGTGGCGTCCAGTGCGACCGCGGCCGCCAGGCCGATGCCGAACATCTTCACCACCGGGTCGTCGGAGAGCACGTAGCCGAGGAAGACGCTGACCATGATCAGGGCCGCCGAGGTGATGATCCGCCCGGTGCCCGCCAGGCCCGCCACCACCGCACGGCGGTTGTCGCCGCCGCGCAGGTACGCGGTGCGGACGGCGGTCAGCAGGAACACCTCGTAGTCCATGGAGAGCCCGAACAGCACCGCGAACAGCAGCAGCGGCACGTACCCGGGGATCGGCACGGCCCCGTCCAGGCCCAGCAGGGCGGCGCCGTGGCCCTGCTGGAACACCGCGGTGAGCACCCCGTAGGAGGCCGCGACCGAGAGCAGGTTCATCAGCGCGGCCTTCGCGGCGACCACCGGCGAGCGGAAGGCCAGCAGCAGGAGCAGTCCGGCGACGGCGAGGACGAAGCCGACCACCAGCGGCATCCGGCGGGCCAGCCGGTCGTTCAGGTCGGCCTGGGCCGCCGGGGTGCCCCCGACGTGCACCCGCTGGCCGCTGCCGCGGGTGGCGGCGGGCAGGGTGTCGGCGCGCAGCCGGTGCACCAGGGCCGCGGTGGCCGGGTCGGCGGGGGCGGTCGCCGGGGTGACCTGCCAGCGGGCGTACCGGCCGTCGGGGCTGAGCTGCACCGGGGCGACGGCCGCCACCCCCGGGGTGGTGCGCAGCGCGCCGGCGAGCGCGGTCAGCCGGGTGTCGGACGGGCCGGCCGCCGCGGCGGGCAGCTCGTCCACCACCTGGAGCGTGCCGTTGACGCCCGGGCCGAAGGCGGCGGCCAGCTGGTCGTAGGCGGTGCGGCTCGCCGAGCCGGCCCGGTTGGACCCGGCGTCGAGCTGGCCGAAGGACATCGCCGCGGCCGGGGCGGCCAGCACGCCGATCAGTGCGAGCGCGGCCAGCAGGCAGCGCCAGGGGCGGGCGGCGACGTGCTCGGCGATCCGGCCCCAGCCGCGGGGGCGGGCGTCCGGGTCCGGGGCGGCGGCGGGCCGGGGGGTGAGCCGGCGGCCGAGCAGGGCGAGCACGGCGGGCAGCAGGGTCAGCGAGGCCGCCATCGCGACCAGGACGGCGATTCCCGGCGCGAGCGCCAGCGCGTACAGCAGCGGCAGGCCGCCGAGGGCGAGGCTCGCCAGGGCGGCGACCACCGCGCTTCCGGCGAACGCCACCGCCTTGCCGGAGCCGGCCATGGTGCGCACCGCGGCGTCCTCGATGCCGACGCCGGCCGCGCGCAGCTCCCGGAAGCGGGTGAGGCAGAACAGCGTGTAGTCGATGCCGACGCCGAGGCCGATCATCGCCGCGATGGTCTCGCCGGCCGACGGCATGTCCATCAGGTGGCCGAGCAGGCCGATCACGGAGAGCGAGATGCCGAGGCCGAGGGCGCCGAACAGCAGCGGCAGTCCGGCGGCGACCAGGCTGCCGAAGGAGACGGTGAGGATGACCAGGGCGGCGAGCAGACCGACGGCCTCGCTGCGGCCGGTGGAGCCCTTGTCGACGGCGGCGGCGAGGTACCCGCCGGGGGTGACCTCGACCCCGGCGGCGGTGGCCGGTGCGGCCGCGGCGGTGACCGCGTGCGTGATCGCGGGGGTGACGTCCCGGCCGGTGACGTCGAGTTCGACGGCCAGGTAGCCGGTGCGCCCGTCGGCGCTCAGGGCGGCGCGGCCGGCCGGGTCGTAGGGGGTGGTGACGGCGACCACGTGGTCGACCCCGGCGATGGCCCGGGCGGCCTGCTCGACGGCGGCGCGGGTGGCGGTCGCGGTGAGGGCGGGGCCGCCGGCCGGGGTGCGCAGGACGACCGGCTGGCGGCCGGAGGGGGTGTCGTGGAAGGCCGTGCCGAGGTCGCGGGCGGCCTGGCTGTCGCTGCCGGGGATGGCGACCGCCTCGGTGGTGGCCCGCCCGAACACGCCGACCGCGGCGGCCGCCGCCGCGAGCAGGAGAAGCCAGGCGGCCAGGGTCCGCCAGGGTCTGGGGGCGCCCCCCCCCCCCCCCGGGGGGTACATCGCCCCGGCGGCCGGCCGGTGCGGAAGCG
>NZ_JBHWBW010000292.1:0-9852 GCF_042735675.1 Kitasatospora sp. NPDC059571 | reverse complement strand
CCCGGGAGTTCCCGACGCAGCCGACCCCGGGAGACGCCGTGACCACCGTGCACCACCGTTTCGTCGAGTCCGCGAGCGGGCTGCGGATGCACGTCGCCGAGGCCGGCGAGGGCCCGCTCGTCCTGCTGCTGCACGGCTTCCCGGAGAGCTGGTACTCCTGGCGGCACCAGCTGACCGCCCTCGCCGAGGCCGGCTACCACGCCGTCGCACCCGACCAGCGCGGCTACGGTCGCACCGGCGGGCCCGCCGCCGTCGACCAGTACACCCTGCACCACCTGGCCGGCGACGCCCTCGGGCTGATCCCGGCCCTCGGCGCCCGGCAGGCCGCGGTGGTCGGCCACGACTGGGGCGCCCCGGTCGCCTGGCACTGCGCGCTCGTCCGCCCGGACGCGGTGCGGGCGGTGGCCGGCCTGTCCGTCCCGCCGCTGCCCCGCGGCACCCGGCCGCCCACCGAGTCGCTGCGCGAACTCGCCGGCGGCACCCACTACATGCTGCACTTCCAGCAGGTCGGCCCGGCCGAGGAGGAGCTCGCCCGCGACCTCGGCACGACCTTCCGCCGGCTGCTGGCCGGGAGGGCCGCGCTGGCACCCGGCGGCCAGCCCCTGGTCCCCGAGGGCGGCGGCTTCCTGGACGTCTTCGCCGACCCCGGCCGGCTGCCCGACTGGCTGACCGACGACGACCTCGCCTTCTTCACCGCCGAGTTCGCCGAGTTCGGCTTCCACCGGCCGCTGCACTGGTACCGCAACCTCGACCGCAACTGGGAGCTCACCGCGCCCTGGCACGGCGCCCGGATCACCCCGCCCGCCCTGCTGGTCGCCGGCGAGCACGACCTGGTCGTCGCCAACCCGCGGACCAGGGCCGCCCTTGCGGGCCTCACCTCGTACGTGCCGGGCCTGCGGGAGCCGGTCTGGCTGCCCGGCTGCGGGCACTGGACACAGCAGGAGCGGCCCGCCGAGGTCAACGCGGCCCTGATCGGCTTCCTGCGGAGCCTGGACTGACCGCACGGACACCCGTCACCGGTCAGGTCCGCTCCAGCGCCCTTGCCAGCCTCTCCAGCAGGTCGGCGGCGGCCCCGCCCGGGCCGGCCCCGTCCACCCGGCAGCCCCGGACGGCCTGCGGTCCGACCGGGTGGGGCACCGCCGACCGCACGTACCGCCACAGCCGGGGCGAGAGCCGGGTGCCCGGGCGCTCGGCCAGCAGCACCGCGTCGTAGAGGTCCTTGCCGCGGGCGGCGCCCGGGCCGTCGCCGCCGCCCTCGGTGAGCAGCCAGCGGAGCTTCCAGGCGAGGCAGAGCGCCGGGCCCGCCGCCGCCACGACGGTCGGCGGGCCGCCGTCGGCGCGCGGGACGGCGGCCGCCACCGGCGGCTCGGGCAGCGGCTCGTCCCAGCTGAACTCCAGCCGCAGCACGCCCGGCGGCAGGCCGTCCGCGTGCCAGGGGACGGTGACCCGCACCCCCGGCGTCCCGTAGTCCCCGTACGGCCAGGACCCGCCGGTGTCGAAGCCGTCCGGGTCCAGCCGCAGGCCCGGGGCGACGACGGGGTCACGGGCGATCAGCTCGTCGAGGTCGCCGAACGGCACCGGGTCGAGCTCCTCGGCCTCCTCCGCCACCCAGGCGAGGCCCTCGGGCGCCGGCCGGGCGCGCAGCCCGCGGGTGTCCAGGTGGTCGTCGCCGGACCAGAGCTCCGGGTCGGCGGCGCCGTGCGCCGCCTCCGGCCAGGTGCGCAGGCCGTCCAGGGTGTCGACGTAGCCGCGCCGGTGCACCGGGTCGACCGGGACGAACGCGCGGGGGCGCACCACCCAGTCCAGGTCGGCCGGTTCACGGGCGGTGCCGGGCAGCCAGGCCAGCAGTGCGGTGCTGCCGCGCAGCACCAGGCCCTCGCACCACGGCGCCCCGGCGGCCAGCGCCAACGCGTGGTCGAGGGCGGCGCGGTGGGCGCGGGGAACCGTCCAGGTGGTCACGGCGGGGACGCTAGCGGGCGGCTCCGACAGCGGGCCCGGGCGGCCGGGACGGCCGGGGTGATCGAGCGGGGGCGCAGGGGGTGTTCGAATCCGGCGGTGCGCCCACTAGGGTGCCCGCGTGGAGAACAGTGACGGCATTCCAGGTCGGGACGGGTCCGACGACGACCCGTTCAACGTCGTGCTCGACGAGGAGTTCGTACGGTCGGCCAGGATCAAGGAGGCCGACCTGCATCCGCGGGAGGGCGGGGCGCGGGCTGCGCGAGGTCGGCTGCGGGCGCGGGTGGGCATCGCGCTGATGGTGCTGGCCGCGGCGGGCCTGGCCGCCACGGCGTTCGTGGCGCTCGGGCCGTCCCCGGGGAAGCCGGGCCGTCCCGCCGGCAGCTCCCCCTCGGCGCCCGCGGGCCACGCCTCGGCCTCCGCCACCGCATCGGCATCGGCATCGGCATCGGACCGGCCTGCCGTGCCGCTGGACGCGGCGTTCCCTGCCGAGGTGACCGGTGCCTCCGGTGCGCACTACACCCGGGTGGCGGCGAAGGTCCTCGCCTCGTGCACCGAGGCGGACTCCGTCGGGCCGCGGCTGATCTCGATGATCGGGGCGGGCAAGGGTTGTGTGGGCGAGCAGGTCGCGCTCTACAAGGACGCCCGCAACGACCAGTACAACCTGGCCGTCTTCACCATGCGGGATCCGGCGGACACCGTCCGCCTGGTCACGGAGCTGAGTTCGGCCTTCGACGACCACCAGGTCGGCGCGCAGGCCCCGCCGCCGGGTTCGGGCCTGCCCACGCCGGCCGCCGGCAGCGGGCTGGTGCAGGCCTTCACCGGCTCCGGCCGGGCCATGGTGGTGGGCCTGGGCCAGTGGTCGGACGGACGCCGATCGGACTACCAGGAGCTGGTCGACAGCCTGAGCCCGCTGCTGAAGGGTGTGACGGACAAGGTCACTGCCTACGAGGGCCGGGGCTGAGGCAGGCACAACGCGCGGGGCGCCGCCCGGGGGGCGCCCCCGCCGCGGGGGGGGGGGGCGGGGGCCCCCCGCGGCCGGGGTGGTGCTGCTGACCGAGCCCTGGCACGGCGGGGTGGACGCCGTCGGCGTGGCGGCGGCGCTGGCCGCCGCGGTCTGCTGGGCCGTCTACATCCTGCTGACCCAGCGGGTCGGCGACCGCGTCGGCGGGCTGAGCGGCCTCGCCGTCTCGATGCCCGTCGCGGGTCTGCTCGGGCTGGCCGTCGCCGGCCCCTCGCTCGCGGGCCGCCTCGACTGGCAGTCGCTGCTGGTGATGCTGGGGCTGGCCGCACTCAGCCCGCTGCTGCCGTTCGCCCTGGAGTTCCTCGCGCTGCGCAGGCTGACCGCCTCCGCCTTCGGCACCCTGATGAGCCTGGAGCCGGCGTTCGCGCTGCTCGTCGGCCTGCTGGTGCTCGGCCAGACACCCGGCCCCGGCCCGGCCGCGGGTGTCGCCCTGGTGGTGGCCGCCGGGGTCGGCGCCACCCGCGGCGGAGGCCGCCCGGCCGCACCGGACGAGGACCGGGACGCGGCACCGCGGCCCGAGCCCGCCCTCGATGCCTCACGGGCCTGACCCCGTCCCGCAGCCGCCGTACCGCCGTCCGCCGGACCGGGCCGCCCCCGACCGGCGGTCAGTTCAGCGGCTTGGCCATCAGCAGCTCGCGGGACACACCGTCGGCGAGCAGCGCCCCGGGCTCACCCGTCGCGACGAAGCCGTGCCGCCGGTAGAGCGCCACGGCCGCGTCGTTGCCCGGCAGGACGGCGAGCTCAAGACTCGTGCCGCCCGTCCGCCGGGCCCAGGACCCGACAGCCGCGACCAGCCGGTCCCCGACACCGCGCCCGCGCACCGCGGGGCCCACCCAGACGGACCGCAGCTGCCGCACACCGCCCTCCCCGGTCATCCCGGCGGCCAGGCCCACGGCGCGACCGTCCAGCACGGCGACGACGTTGTGGGCGTCGGGCAGTGCGAGGCGGGCCCGCCACCGCCGCTCGCCGCCGTGTTCCCAGTCCTCCCGCCGGGACGTGAACGCGTACGGCGCCTCGGTCAGCGAGGCCAGCCTGGCCTGCCGCCACAGCAGCCAGTCGTTCGTCGAGAGGACCCGCAGCGTCACCACGACGGACAGCCTCCCGCGCGCCCGCGCGCCCGCGCGCCCGCACGCCCGGCCGCCCGAACGCCCGCACGCCCGCACGCCCGGCCGCCCGAACGCCCGCGCGCGGCGGGCCCGCTCACCGCCCGGCGAAGAGCGTCCGCTCCACGTGCTGGGTGTCGGTGTACTCGCGGACCGAGGTGATCCGGCCGTCCCGGACGGTGAAGACGCCGAGGCAGCGGTTGTCGTAGCGGTGGCCGTGCACGGTGGTGCCCTGCGAGGTCCACTCGGCGACGACCTGCTCGCCGTCGGCGACCACGTTGGTCAGGACCACCGCCGGTGCACCGCCGGGGGCGAAGAGGGCGCCGGCCGCGCCGAGGAAGTCCTCGAGGACGGCGTCCCGGCCCCGCCACGTGCGGCTGAGCGGCAGGTCGCCCGGGTAGGTCCAGGTGACGTCCTCGGCGAAGCTCGCGACGACCGTGTCGAGGTCGCCCTCGGCGACGGCGTTGACATAGGCGGTGACGACGGTGCGGGGGTCGGTGGCGGTCACGGCAGTTCTCCTCGGTCAGGGTGCAGCGGTCAGGACAGGGTCAGCACGGCGTTGCCGCGGACGCGGCGTTCGCGCAGGTCGGTGAGGACGTCAGGGGTGCGGCGCCAGTCGGCCACCAGGCCGATCTCGGGGTGCAGCCGCCCGGTTGCGACGAGCCGGACGAGGGTGCGGAGGTCGGCTGCCGGCGGCCGGTCGCAGTCGGCGTAGCTGAAGTGCCGGACGGTGGCGGAGACCGGCCCGCGCAGCAGGTCGAAGAAGTCCAGGGTGACCGGTTCGCGGCTCGCCTGGCCGAACCAGATGACCTCGCCGCGCGGCACCAGCCGCTTCAGGGCCAGCGGCAGGGCGCGGCCGCCCGTCGACTCCAGGACGAGGTCGAACGGCCCGGCGGCGTCCGTGACCTCGGGCACCACCGTCGCGCCGAACCCCGCGAGCCGGGCGCCGCGTTCCGCCGACCGGCTGACCGCGGTGAGCTCCGCCCCGGCGGCCGCCGCGAGCTCGGTGACGTAGTGGCCGACCCCGCCGGAGGCGCCGGTGAGCAGGATGCGCCGGCCCGCGACGGCGCCGGCCGCCCGCAGCAGCCGCAGCGCCGTCAGACCGGCTAGCGGCAGCGCCGCCGCCTGAACCGTCGTCACCTGCTCGGGCAGCCGGGCCGCGGCGGAGGCCGGCACCGCCACGTACTCGGCCCAGCCCGACGCCGGGGGGTGCGCCACCACGCGCTGCCCGACGGCCGGTCCGCTGCCGTCCGCGGCGGCCTGGACGACCAGCCCGGCGACGTCCTTGCCCGGCCGCCAGCCCGGCGGGGGATCCTCCAACAGGAAGGTCTCGCCCCGGTTCACCGAGTACGCGTCGACCTTCACCAGCAGCTCGTCGGCGCGGGGTTCGGGCTGCGGGGCCTCGCCGAGCCCGACCGTGCGTCCCGGGTGACCTGTGGGGATGTAGGCCTTCATCGTCCGTCCCGTTCTCTCGGCCCTCTCTCGACGGACAGCCAACCGCCCGCGCCCCGCGCCGGTCCAACAACCGGAACCCGGCTGCGACAACCGGTGGTTGTCGGTCAGACTGCTGTGGTGGATCTTGATCTGGCACAGGTGCGGGCGTTCGTCGCCACCGCCGAACTCCTGCACTTCGGGCGGGCGGCGCAGTCGCTCTCGATCACCCAGCAGGGCCTGTCCAAGCGGATCGCCCGGCTGGAAGGCGTGCTCGGCACCCCGCTGTTCGAACGCGCCCGGGGGCAGGTGCGGCTCACCGCCGCGGGGGAGCGGTTCCTCGAACCGGCGCGGACGGCACTGGCGGCCGGAGCGGCGGCGGTGGACGCCGTCCGGCAGGACCGGCACCACCCGATCCGCGTCGACGTGTGGGGCCACCTGTTCGAACCGCTGCGCACCGTCCGGGAGGCACTGGACGCGCACGGCGCGCCGTCCGTGGAGGTCGGCCCGGGGCGGGACCTGCCGGGTGTGGCGGCGGCCCTGCAGCGCGGCGAGATCGGCGCGGGTTTCGGACGCTTCCACCCCTTCGACGACGGCGTCGCCCGGGCGCTCGCGCACCGCCTGGTCCGGCTGGAGCCGGTGGACGCGGTGATCGCCGCCGGACATCCACTGGCCGCGGCCGACCGGATCAGGCCGAGGGACCTCGCGGACCTGCGGCTGGTCCTCCCGGCGGCGGCCGGCCGACTGGACTTCCTCGGCGCGTTCGCCCGGCAGTTCGGTGTCCCGGTGCTGCCGGGCGAGGCCAACCTCGGCCTGGAGCACCTGCTGGAACGCGTGCGCTCCAGCGGCGACGGCTTCACCCTGCTGCCCGCGGAACTGCCGCTCGACCCCGGCCCGGGTCTCGCCGTCGTCCCGCTCGCCGACCCGACCCCGCTCTACGCCTGGTCGCTGATCTGGCACCGCGACCGTCCCGACCCGGGGGTCGCCGGGCTGCTGCGGGCCTTCGCCGAGGCCGGCCGCCGGAGGCGCTGGCTGGAGTACCGGCCCGGCCGGGACTGGCTCCCCGAGGCCGAGCACGGGATCGAGGGCCTGTCGGCGCCGTGAAATGCCCGGCGGGGCACCGCCGAGCGGCCCGGCAGCGGGGACGGGTCGTCAGACCGTGCTGGTCACGGGGAAGCGCTTGGCGAACGCCGGGTCCGACTCCCACCACAGCCCGGTACCGCCGCCCTCCCCGGGCTCCGCGTCGACGCCCTCCGGAGCCCCGGCCCGTCGCTCGGCCCGGCCCTCGTTCTCCGCCGCGGGACGGAGCTCCCGGACGCCGTCGGCCCGTACCCGGAACAGCAGGCCGGGGAGGGCGACCAGGAGCACACCGAGCAGCACGATGGCTCCCAGCACCAGGGCGACCGGAGCGGCGGTCACGGTGACGACCGGCAGCAGCACGGCGATCGCCAGCCCGGTGCCGCGGACGGTGACCACGAACTCCTGGCCCTCCGTCAGCTCCACGGTGACCGTGTTCGACCTGGCCCGGTCCATGGTGGTGACCCGGACCGTGTGCGTGCCCGCCGCCACCGCGAACCGGGCGGCCCCGCCCTGCCGGACCTCGCCGACCGCGACCCCGTCGACGACCACGCCGAGCACTCCCGCGCGGCCGAGGCCAGCCGGCTCCGCGTGCACCAGGATCGTCCCCGTCACCGGGTCCTCCTTCAGATGATCATGATCGAGAGCGGGCCAAGGTTAGAGCCCCGCCGCCGGGCCTGGCAACCGATATCCCGCGCCGGCGCGCGGGCCCCGCGCAGCCCGTCCGAGGACACCGGACGCGGGCCGCGCGGCACGCCCCGTCAGGGGCTCGGACGGTGCAGGTCGCGGGCGGACAGCCTGGCCGCCCGGCCCGTGTCGGCCACCGAGGGCGGAGCGGGACCGCGGCGCGGTCGAGGCCGCCGTCCCGGCCGGTCAGGTCGCGGTGAGCAGGTCGCGGACGCAGCCGCGCAGCCAGGCGTGGGCCGGGTCGGCGTCGTGGCGGGGGTGCCAGGCGAGGCCGAACGGGAGCGGCGGGAGCTCCAGCGGGATCTCCAGGCAGACCAGGCCGAGGGCGTCGGCGAGGGTCCGGCTGCCGGCCGCCACCAGGCCGACCAGGTCGGTGGCGCGGACCAGGAACAGGGCGGCCGGGAAGCTCGCGACGGTGGTCACCACCCGGCGGGTCAGACCGAGTTCGGCCAGCGCGGCGTCGATCGGTCCGGCCAGGCGGCCGCGTCGGGACACCCCGAGGTGCTCGCCCGCCGCGAACCGCTCCGGGGTGACCCGGCCGGCCGCCAGCGGGTGACCCGGCCGGACGACCGCGAGCATCCGGTCCTCGAACACCGCCTCGACGTGCACCTCGGGCGCGGTCGTGTCGATCACCCCGACCTCCAGGTCGGCGACGCCGTCGCGCAGCACCGGTGCGTCCAGGTGGTTCTCGCCGAGGAACCGCAACCGGACGCCGGGCGCCTCGGCAGCGCACCGGGCGACCAGCGCCGGCCCGTGCGCGGCGGGGAACGAGTCGTGGGTGAGCACCGAGAACGTCCGGTCCACGGTGCGCAGATCGACCTGTCCGGCCGCTGTGAACAGGCCGCGCGCCCGCTCGACCACGGCCCGCACCTCCGGCCGGATGGCCAGTGCGTGCGGGGTGGGCACCATGCCCCGGCCCGCGCGCACCAGCACCGGGTCGCCCAGTGCCCGCCGGATCCGGCCGAGGGTGCGGCTCATCGCCGGTTCGGACAGGTGCAGCCGGGCGGCCGCGCCGGAAACGCTGCCCTCGTCGAGCAGCGCGTCGAGCGCGACCAGCAGGTTCAGATCCATGGATTGCATCCAGCGCATTCCTTTCCTGCAGAACATGCACTGGATGCAATCCAACACCGCGCCTACCGTGGAACGCGAATCCCACCGACCGCTCCCGGAGGAGCTCCCTTGCGCATGCCCGAAAACCCCGCCCCGCCCGGTCTGAGCCGCGCCACCCTGCTGGCGATGTGCGCCTGCGTCCTGGTCGCCCAGGGCATGGTCGCCGCGATCAACCTGATGATCCCCCAGCTCGCCGCCTCCGCCCTGCGTCCCTCACCCGGCGCCCTGCTGTGGGCCGTCGACGCCTATGTCGTCGTCTTCGCCGGCCTGCTGATCCCCGCCGGGGCCTGCGGCGACCGCTTCGGCCGCCGCCGCGCCCTGCTCGCCGGACTCGCCCTGTTCGCCGCCGGGGCCTGCCTCAGCGCCACCGCCGGCACCACCGGCTCGGTCGCCGCACTGATCGGCGGTCGGGCCGTCTCCGGCGCCGGCGCGGCCTTCCTCGTGCCGGCCACCCTGGCCGTGCTGGTCCACCTGGCCGGGCCCGAGCGCCGGGCCCGCGCGATCGGCTCCTGGACCCTGGCGATGGGCCTCGGCGGCCTGGCGGGCAACCTCGCCGGCGGCCTCACCGCCCAGTACCTGTCCTGGTCGGCACTGTTCTGGGCGATGGTGCCGCTGTCGCTCCTGCTGGCCGCCGCCGCCCTGCGCACCGTCCCCGACCTGCCCCGCCACCCCGCCTCGGCCGACCCGGCCGGCTCCGCGCTGCTCACCGCCGGCACCGCGGCCCTGCTCTACGGCATCATCGAGGGGCCCTCGCACGGCTGGGCCTCCGCCCACGTCCTGACCGGTGCCGGCGCCGCGGCCGTCCTGCTGCTGGGCTTCGCCCGGCACAGCCTGACCGCGCGTCAGCCGCTGCTCGACCTGCGGGTGTTCCGCTCGCGCCGGCTGCGGGCGGCGGCGCTGGGCACGGCCGCCTCGTTCTTCGGGCTGTTCGCGCTCTTCTTCGTCAACGCCCAGTTCCTCCAGTACGTGAAGGGCTACTCGCCGGCCCGGACGGGCCTCGCGATCGTGCCGCTGACCGTGGGCATGGTCCTGATGCCGCGTCTCGCCACCCGGATCCAGGCGGTCCGCGGCGTGCGCACGGTGGCCGCGACGGGGCTGGCCCTGATCGGCGGCGGCCTGATCGGCGTCTCCACCGCGGGGCCGGCCACCCCGTACCCGCTGTACGCGCTGTGGCTGCTGCTGCTCTCCGCGGGCATGGGCCTGTCCGCACCGGGCCTCGCGCACACCGTGGTCGCCGAACTGCCGCCCCGGCAGGCCGGACTCGGGGCCGGGCTGAACACCGCCGTCCGCGAGCTCGGCGCCGCCCTCGGCGTCGCCGTGGTCGGCACCGTCGCGGCCGCCCGTTCGGCCGGCGGGCCGGCCCGCACCGTGGCCGAGTTCACCGCGGGTACCTCGCTCGGCCTGCGGGTCGTCGCCGTCCCCGTCCTGCTCGCCGCGGTCGCGGTGGCGGTCGGCCTCCGCGAC
>NZ_JBHWBW010000291.1:7246-9880 GCF_042735675.1 Kitasatospora sp. NPDC059571 | reverse complement strand
GCCTGTCGGTACCCGGAGTACCAGGCCGGCCCGGCCGGGCCCCCGGCCCGCGCGGGGGCCCCCCGCCGCGCCGCGCCCCCCCACCCAGGCGACCCCCCCCCCCTGCCGGGGGCGGGGGGGGGGCCGCCCCCGGCCGCCGACGCGGCCGGGCACGGCACCGCGGGCGGCGGGACCGACCACGCGTTGGCCGCCCTGATCGCGGTCGGCGTCGCCCTCGGCCTGGTCAAGCTCTGGCGCTCGCGCCGCACCGGCTGACCCGGAGCAGGCCCGGCCCGCCGCTCACACGTCGGCCGCGTACCGCCAGAAGTCCCGCATCAGGGCGGGCGGGGTCGGCCCGGCCAGTTCGACCTGGGTGAGCAGCACGGTGACCGCGCCGGTGGCGGGCACGATGTGCGCGGCGGTGCCGGTGCCGCCGATCCAGCCGTAGCGGCCCGGTACGTTCCACGGCTCCAGCGCCTCGATGTCGACCGACCCGCCGAAGCCCCAGCCCTGGCCCTCCAGGAAGAGCTCCGCGGCGTCGCGCTGCACCGCCGTCAGCTGGTCGGACGTCATCTGCCGGACCGCGGTGGGGGAGAGCAGCCGGCGCCCGCGGTACTCGCCCTCGGCGAGCAGCATCCGGCCGAAGGCGTACCAGTCGTCCACGGTCGACACCAGCCCGCCGGCGCCCGAGGGGAAGGCCGGCGCCTTGCTCCACTGGCCGTCGGGCGGGTCGATCTGCTGCAGGCCGCCGCCCGCCGGGTCGGCCCGGTAGGAGGTGGTGAAGCGGTCCAGCTTCCCCGGCGGCACCGCGAAGCCGGTGTCGACCATGCCGAGCGGCTCGAAGAGCCGTTCGGCCAGCACCTCGGCGAACGGCCGGTCCGCCACCCGTGCGACCAGCACGCCCAGGATGTCGGAGCAGGTGTTGTACAGCCAGGCCTCGCCCGGCTGGTACAGCAGCGGGACCCCGGAGAGCGCCGCCATCCACTCGTCGGGCGGCGCGATCAGCTGCGGCTGCGGCGGGCCCTGCAGCAGCTCGCCGACCAGCAGGCGCACGGCGGGCAGCGAGAAGTCGGCCGGGAAGCCGTAGCCCGCGCGGAAGGTCAGCAGGTCGGCGACGGTGATCGGCCGCGCGGCCGGCACGGTGTCCTCGACCGGGGCGCCCGGGGTGCGGACGACGACCGGGTCCTCCAGCTCGGGCAGCCACGGGGCGACCGGGTCGTCCAGTGCGATCCGGCCCTCGTCGACCAGCATCAGCACCGCCGCGGCGGTGATCGGCTTGGTGAGCGAGGCGATCCGGAAGATCGTCTCGCGGGCCATCGGCGGACCGCCCGCGGTGTCCGCCGCACCCGCCGCCAGGACCTCGGCGCGGTCGCCCCGCGCCACCAGGGCCACCGCCCCCGGCAGTGACCCGTCGCGGACCCGGGCCTCCAGGAGGTCGTGCAGATCGGTCATCGGTCCACCCTTCTCACCCACGCGGCCGGGCGGCGGCGCCCCGGCACCGGTCGGACACGCCGCTCGGGACCTCGCGGTCGACGAAGCACTCCCGCAGGACGACGTGCCCCATCGCCAGGGCGAGTGCGGCGTCGGTGCCGGGGTGCGGGTGCAGCCACTCGTCCGCGAACTCGGCGTTGTCCGCGTAGTCGGGCGCCACCACGACCGCCTTCTGGCCGCGGTGGCGGGCCTCGGCCATCCAGTGCGCGTCCGGCGTGCGCGTCACCGGGACGTTCGAGCCCCACATGATCAGTTACGCCGCGTCCCACCAGTCCCCGGACTCCGGCACGTCCGTCCGGTCGCCGAACACCTGCGGCGGGGCCACCGGCAGGTCCGCGTACCAGTCGTAGAGCGACAGCATGGTGCCGCCGATCAGTGAAAGGAAGCGCGCCCCGGCCGCGTGCGACACCGTCGACATCGCCGGGATCGGCGAGAACCCGGCCACCCGGTCCGGCCCGTACGTCCTGATCGCGTGCACGTGGGCGGCGGCCGCGATCTCCACCGCCTCCTCCCAGCCCGCCCGGACCAGGCCGCCCTTGCCGCGGGCCTGCTGGTAGCGGCGGCGGCGCTCCGGATCCGCCTGGACGTCCGCCCAGGCCAGCACCGGGTCGCCGAGCCGCGCCCGCGCCTCCCGGCAGATCTCCAGCAGCACCCCGCGCACGTACGGGTGGCGCACCCGGGTCGGCGAGTAGGTGTACCAGGAGAACGCCGCACCGCGCGGGCAGCCGCGCGGCTCGTGCTCGGGGCGGTCCGGACCGACCGACGGGTAGTCGGTGGCCTGGGTCTCCCAGGTGATGATGCCGTCCTCGACGTAGACCCTCCACCGGCACGAGACGGTGCAGGTGACGCCGTGCGTAGGCGTCGCCCTCGCGGCAGCCGGTCAGGTGCACGCTGTGGAGGTCCGGCGCCGCCTCGCCGGGCCGGAGGAAGCGCCCGCTCGCGAGCAGCCGCGCGGCAGGTTCAGCGGCGCCGCCGCCCGCTCCCGCCGCCCGCCGATGGTCCGCCATGAAACCCCATCAAACGGACGTCGCGGGCGATCGCCCCGCCGGCGCGCCCCAGGCTCGCCCCACCCCCCCCCCGCGGGGGGCCGCGGCCCGCCCCGCGCGCGCCGCCCGGGCCCGACTGGGTTGGAGTATCCCGTGGGGGTGGGCCGGCGCGGGGGGC
>NZ_JBHWBW010000291.1:0-7236 GCF_042735675.1 Kitasatospora sp. NPDC059571 | reverse complement strand
CCTCGCCCGCCCCCGCCCGCTGGACCGCTTTTAACCCACAACAACGGGCGGGGGGGGGCCATCGCCCGGCAGGCGCGCCGCAGGCTCGCCCCACCGCCCCAGCGGGCGGGCGCGCCGCCGTCCGCGGCCGGTCGGCTCTGCCACGATGGGGATCATGAACCCGTTGTCGAGCCGCTGGTGGGCCGGACTGCCGCCGGCGGCGGGCGCCGTCGTGATGGCCACCGGCATCATC
Organism: Kitasatospora sp. NPDC059571; assembly: GCF_042735675.1. Lineage (NCBI taxonomy): Bacteria > Bacillati > Actinomycetota > Actinomycetes > Kitasatosporales > Streptomycetaceae > Kitasatospora > Kitasatospora sp. NPDC059571. Next base: position 7,004 of record NZ_JBHWBW010000291.1, on the reverse strand, counting down.
TCGGTCGGCCTGGAGCTGCTCGGCCACCACGCCCTCTCGCTGGCCGCACTCGTCCTGACAGCCGCCGTCTGGCTGCTGCTGGCGGCCGACTTCGCCGTCCGGCTGGTCCGCGACCGCAGCGGCTGGACGGCGCTCTCCCGCACCCCGGCGTCGCTCACCGCGGTCGCCGCCACCTGCGTCCTCGGCACCCGGCTCTCGCTGTTCGGCCGGCAGCACGTCGCCGCCGTCCTGCTGGCACTGGCCGCGGTGGCCTGGCCGGTGCTGCTGTACACGGTGATGCGGCACTGGCACCGGCCGATGCCGGGACCGGCGTTCCTGGTCTGCGTCGCCACCCAGGGGCTCGCCGTGCTCGCCGGCACGCTGGTGCTCGCCGGCCGCGGCGACTGGCTCGGCCGGGCCGCGCTCGTGCTGTTCTGCCTCGGTCTGCTGCTCTACCTGGAGGCGCTCGCCCGGTTCGACCCCCGCCAGGTGTGGCTGGGCGCGGGCGACCAGTGGATCGCCGCCGGGGCGCTGGCGATCTCCGCCCTGGCCGGCTCCAGACTGGTCGCCTCGACGCTGTGGTCGTCCACCGTGCACACCGTGCTGCGCGACGCCACCCTGGTCCTCCTCACGCTCGACCTCGGCGCCTACGCGGTGCTGCTCGCGGCGGAACTGCTGCGGCCCAGGCCACGGTACGACGTCCGGCGCTGGTCGACGGTCTTCCCGCTGGGGATGACCGCGGTCGCCGTGCTCTCCACCGCGTCGGCCGCCCACGTCGCCCGGCTGCACACCGTCGGCGAGGTGCTGCTGTGGGTGGCGGTGGCGGCCTGGCTGCTCACGGCCGGCGCTCTACTGGCCACCGGGGTTCGACAGGAGCATCCCTGATGGTGCGTCATATCCGGTGTGGGGTCCGGCCCGGGGGGGGGGGGGGGCGCGGGGGCGGGGGGCGGGGGGGGGGGCCGGGGGGGGGGGGGGGCCCGCCGGGTCCCCCCCCCCCGCGCCCCCGGGGGGTGGGGGCCCCCCCCGGTGTCCCCCCCCGCGGGGGGGGGGAGACCCCCCCCCCGGACCGGTGCGGTGTCAGCGCCCGCCGTTGACCACCGCACTGGAGACGGCGCCGGTGCGCAGCCCCCACTTGTCGAGGATCTTGTCGTACTCGCCGTTGCGGATCAGCTGGTCGACGGCCTTCGCCAGCGCCGTGCGCAGCTCGGTGTCCTGCTTGTTCAGCGTGATCGCGTACGGGCTGGACTGCAGGCTGCCGCCGGTCAGCTGAAACCCGCCGCCCTGCTCGGCGGAGGTGTTGTACTGCGCCACCGGGTAGTCGTTCAGGTCGGCGACCGCGCTGCCGTGCGCGACCTCGTCCAGCGCCTGCCTGTCGGTGCCGAGCAGGTGCACGTCGAGCTTCTGCCCGGACCGGCTGCAGGCGCCGACCTGCCGGGTCGCGATCTCCGCCTGCACCGTGCCGGTCTGCACGGCCACGGCATGCCCGCACAGGCTGTCCAGGGTGGTGACGCCGGCCGGGTTCCCGGCCTTCACCAGCAGGGAACTGCTGGTGATGAAGTAGTCGATGAAGTCCACCCCGGGGTTGGCCTGGCGGCCGTTGTCGTCGATCCCGCTCTGCCGGGGCACGGTGTCGATCACCGCGGACATCGCGATGTCGATCTCGTGGGCCTGAACGGCCGGGATCAGTTTCTCGAAGGGCAGGTCCACGAACTCGATCTTCAGGCCGAGCAGTTTGCCGACCGCGTTCGCGAGGTCCGGGTCCAGGCCGGCGGGCGCGCCGTCCGAGCCCCGGAAGTCGACCGGAGGGTAGTTGAGGTACGAGCCGATCCGCAGTACACCGGCCTTGCGGACGGCCGGGGGGACACGGTCGCGCAGTCCGGCGGCGCCGTCCGCGGCCGGAGTGAGGGAACTCGCGCAGCCGGAGAGCAGCAGACCGCCCACGCTGACGGCCGCCAGCGCGCGTGCGGGCATGAGGGTGTCGTGCATGGTGAAAGGGGCTTCCTGAGGGAGGGAAGAGTGGTGAGGGCACGCAGATGGCACTCACGCCGCCGAGGCCGCAGGGTTACGCGACGCGGACCTGGTCCCGTCACCGGAGGCCGCCGCAGGATGTGCGGGCGGCCTGGTCGACCGAGGTACGCCACCGGGGGCGGACCGCTCATCCTGCCACCCACCGGACCCGCGGCACAGCCCGGGTCCCCTACCCGCAGGTAGCGCCCGTCGGCCTCCGCGGGCCGTGCCGACGCCTCCGGTGCCCGTCCGCCCGGGGCGGGTTGGGCTACCCGCGGGCCGTTCGCCCCCGGGCGGGTGCGGCTACCCCCGGGTCGCCCGGTCGGCCCCCGGCGCGGCCGCGGGCGGCCGGTCCAGCACGGTGAAGCGCAGGCCCGCCGCGGTCAGCCGGTCGATCAGCGCGGGCCCCATCGCGGCGGCCGTGGTCAGCTGGCCGGCGGTCGCGGGCAGGTCGTCGTAGGCCAGGCAGAGCGCCGACTCGGCGAGCATCACCGCCGTCTCGGTGTAGCCCGGATCGCCGCCCGACACCTCGGTGCAGACCCGGCCGTCCGCGTTCTCCGCGACGAACCTGACGGTGAACCACGAGCGGGCCCGCTGCTCCGCGCTCGGCCCCTGTCCGGGCCGGCGCAGCGCCGAGAGCGCCCGCCGGGCGGCCGGGAACTGCGCGGCGACGGCCAGGAGCGCCACCGCCGCCATGCCCGCGAGCGCGACCGGCAGCCGCTTGACGGCGGCCGCGTGCCGGTAGCCGAAGTCCGGCCCGTAGCGGTCCAGTGCCGCGGCCGAGCGGACCACGACCTGTGGATCGATGGTCGGCAGCGGCACCGTCCAGGCGTGCGCGGGGCGGGACCGGCCCGGAAGGCCGCCGATCGCCCGGATCCGCCGGCCGGCGGGCCGCGGGTCGGCCGCCCGCCGCTCCCGGGCGGCCAGGGCCGTCGCCCGCGGCCGGGACATCGCGGTCAGCGCCGAGGCGAAGGTGCCGCCGGAGATGGTGCCGCCGGCCCGCACGAAGCCCTGCACGGACAGCCGCCCGGCCGGGCGGCCGGTGCGCCGCAGCAGCTCGTCCACCGTGAACAGCACCCCGAGGTCGTGCGGCACCGAGTCGAAGCCGCAGGAGTGCACCAGCCGCGCCCCGGACGCGACGGCCCGGGCGTGGTGCCGCAGGTACATCCGGTCGACGAACTCCGGCTCGCCGGTGAGGTCCACGTAGTCGGTGCCGGCCTCGGCGCACGCCGCCACCAGCGGCTCGCCGTATCGCAGGTACGGCCCCACCGTCGAGATCACCACCCGGGCCGAGCCGGCCACCTCGCGCAGCGCCACCGGATCGGCCGCGTCCGCCACGAGCAGCGGCAGGTCGGCGCAGTCGGGCCGCAGGGCGGCCAGCCGGGTGCGGACGGCCGCCAGCCGGTCGGCGTCCCGGCCCGCCAGCGCCCACCGGCAGCCGTCGGGCACCGCGCGCGCCAGGTACTCGGCGGTGAGGCCGCCGGTGAAGCCGGTTGCCCCGAACAGCACGAGGTCGTACGGGCGCGACACGGCCATGGTGATCCCTACTCGCGGGTAATCGACGACGGGCCCACGCTAGGCAGCCGGATGAACCGGTGTCAACGGTCGCCGGGTCAGTGCGCGATCGCCTCGATGAGCTCCTGCGCCCCCTGCCGCTTGAGCGCCAGGGCGGTCGAGGTGCCCAGGTCCTCCGGGCTCAGCGCGCCGGCCCACTCGTGGGCGTCCAGCACGCGCTTGCCGTCCGGCGAGAACACCCGCCCGCGCATCGACAGCCGCCCGTCCGACTCGGCCCGGGCGTACCCGGCGATCGGCGCGTTGCAGTGGCCCTGCAGCACGTGCAGGAACATCCGCTCGGCGGCCGCCTCCCGCCAGGTGTCCCGGTGCCCGAGGCCGGCCACCGCGTCGATGGTGGCATTGTCGTCCTCGCGGCACTGCAGGGCCAGGATGCCGGCGCCGATCGGCGGGCACATCGCCGCGACGTCCAGCACCTGGCTGATCCGCCCCGCCAGGCCGATCCGCTCCAGACCGGACACGGCCAGCAGCAGCGCGTCCGCCTCGCCCGCGTCCAGCTTCGCCAGCCGGCTGTTGGCGTTCCCGCGGATCGGCACGCAGACCAGGTGCGGGTGCGAGGCCGCCAGCTGCGCCACCCGGCGCACCGACGACGTCCCGATCCGGGTGCCCGGCGGCAGCTCGTCGAGCGTCAGACCACCCGGATGCACCAGCGCGTCCCGGATGTCGTCGCGCTCCAGGTAGGCGGCGAACACCGTGCCCGCGGGCAGCGGCCGGTCCGCCGGGACGTCCTTGAGGCAGTGCACCGCGAGGTCGGCCTCCCCGGCGACCAGCGCCGCGTCCACCTCCTTGGTGAACGCGCCCTTGCCGCCCAGCGCGGCCAGGTCCCCGAGCCAGCGGTCGCCCGAGGTGGTCACCGGCAGCACCTCGGTGCGCAGGCCCGGATGGAGGGCGGCCAGATCGGCGCGGACCCGCTCGACCTGGGCCAGCGCCATCGGGGAGGAACGGGTCACGATGCGGATCGGATCGGCCATGCGCAGATGATAGGGCGTCAGACTCCGGGAGGAGAAAGCCGCACCTCCGCGGCGTGGTGATGTGGTACGGCCGTCGGCAAGGCGGTCCGGTCGTGCGTTCGGTCGTTGCTGCGCACGGTCCGGTCGTGCCTTCAGTCGCCGCTGCGCATGGTCCGGTCGTCACGGCCGTCACTGTGCACGGCGCGGCGCCCCGGCTCCGGACGGGGACCCCGACCACGCGAACAGGACCAGCGCCGCCACCGCCGCCAGTGCGCACCAGGTCGAGGCGAACGCCAGCCGCCACACCACCGCGCACACCACGGCCCCGATGCCGGTCACCGCCCCGAGCAGCCGCAGCACCCGGTCGCCGCTCACCAGCAGCGCGCCGACGGTGGCCGCCAGATAGCCGACGGCCCACACCGGAGCCCACGGCACACCCACCGCATACGCCAGCGTGTGCCCCCTGACCTGCACCGTCACCGGATCGCGCAGCACCGCCACCGCCAGTGGAACGGCCACTGCACACCCCACCACCGCCAGGGCCGCCGTCCGCCGGGGCGCCCCGGGACCCGCCGCGCACCGGACCCCGAACGGCACCAGGACGGGCAGCAGCACCAGAGCGACCAGCGCCCAGGCCGTGCGCGCCGCCTGCGCGGCTCCCGGACCGATCCGCCCGTCGGCGCCGAGCCAGACCAGGGCCTCCAGCAGCTGGTGCACACCCAGCACCAGCGGGAGCGCGGCGAGCGGCAGCCGCCGTGGGTCCTTCACCCGCAGCAGGCAGGCCACGCCGACCCCGCCGACCAGCACACCGGCCACCGCGTCCGCCCCGGCGCTCCAGCACACCGGCCACCACCTCCGCCCACCGGCCGCGGCCGGCACCCCGTCCTCCTAGTGGTCCGAATCCCGGCCGTCCCGGCCGCCGGCCGGGAGGTCGGCCAGCGTGCTCCAGAACATCAACTCGTAGGCCTGCAAGAGCCGTCCGTACTCCCGTCCGGCCGTCCCCGCCGCCGCGAGGTCGAGCGTCGCAAGGGCGGCGGCGACGGGATCCTCCGCTCCGCCGCCCTCGACCTGGCCGCCCGGCGGCTGCCCGTCGCCAGCGGGCGGCGTGGCGAAGTGGTCGAAGAACGCACAGGCCCGGTCGTCGAATCCGTAGTGCCGGCGCAGCCCGCTCGCGATCGTGGCGCAGTAGCCGCCCCAGGCAGCGAAGTTGGCGGCGAGCGCGACGATCACCCCGGCCGGGTCGCCGTTCAGCGCCAGCCACGCCAGATAGGCCGGGTACGCCTGGCACCCCGGCAGCGGCTCCCGCTCCACCAGCTCACGGCGGGGCAGCCCGCAGCGCTCCCCGAACCCGCCGAGCAGCTCCAGCGCGCGGCTCTCGCCCGCCGCCGACTCCGCGAAGAACGCACCCGCGGGGGAGTCCGCGCACCGCGCCGCGAGCACCAGCAGGCTCCGCCGATCGCTGGTGACGATGCGGTACTCCTGGGCCGCCAGCTCCGCGAGGACCCCGATCGGCGCGGTCCCGGCCGCCACGGCCGGGACCAGCCGGTTCGCGTCCGCACCGGGCGCGAGTTCGCGGGTCACCTCCGCCACCAGCCGGTACGGGTCCCGACCCATCCGCCGTCCTCCTCGCTCCGTCCGGCTCCCGGTGGTGGGTTCCTGCCCGCCGTGGGCCGTGGGCCGTGGGCCCCTGGTCGTTGGCCGTTCACCGTCGGCCGTTCGCCGGGGGCCGTTCGCCGTCGGCCCGGACGCCTCCGACCGCTGTGCCCATCGTGCCCCGGTGAGCCGTTCGCCGGGCGGCCCCATCGGCCGCACACCCGGTCCTTCACTCGTTCGGCGGTACAGGTGGCCGGTGCAGTTGGCACCACCGGCGACCTGGGGCTGACCACCGTTCAAAGACGGGTGCCTGCCGTATCGTCCGCCCGCCGTGCGGCGACCAGCATGGTCGATCAGAACTGCCGGTCCCGGGACGCCCGGCGGACACCTCTGGACGGGGAGAGCGCGATGGCGATGACAGCAGACCGGTGGGCGGCGCGCAGGGCGGTGGTCCGGCTGACCGCGGCACTCACGGTGCTCGGCCTCGCGGGGGCCACGGCGGCCGCCGCACCCGCAGCCGCGGCAACGACGCCGCGGCGCGCAGCCCCGGACGACCGGGCCGGCCCCGCACCTGCCGTGCACTGGGACGGCACCTGGCAGGCCGACGGCTACGGCCGCGTCCTCACCGTCCGCGGCGGCGTGCTGACGACCTACGACCTGACCTCGGCCGGCTGCCTCCCCGGGTTGCTGACGGCCCGCAGCGCCGGGCCGCCCGACCGTTCCGGGGCGCTCCACCTCCTGGTCGACGGGCGGGCGGGTCGCACCCACCCGGCCGGCCGCCCGGGCCCCGCCCCGGGGGGGGCCGCCCCCGTGACCCCGCGGGGCGGGGGGGCGCGGCCCCGCGCCCCCAAACCCCCGCGGGGGGGCGCCCGCGGCCCCCGCTTCCGCACACCCCGACACGGA
>NZ_JBHWBW010000290.1:0-9929 GCF_042735675.1 Kitasatospora sp. NPDC059571 | reverse complement strand
CGGGCGAGGACGGCGCTGCCGGCGGCGCCGGCGGCCAGGGCCGCCTTGACGAAGCCGCGGCGGCCGGTGCCGGCGGGTGCGGTGTGCGGGAAGGGGCAGGTGCCGGTGGCTATGGGCTGGCTGGGCATCGGGCGGGCTCCGGGGGTCGGCTGGTCGGGCGGACGGCGGGAGCGTCCGGCCGGCCGGGGCCGCGGGTCGCTTCGCATCCGGATCAACCGTGCCGGGCCCCGGTGCCCGGCGGGGTGCCGGCCGGGCACCGCCGGGCGGCGGTCGGAGGGGCGAACTCCCGTGTGTGCGGGCGGCGTTGACGGCGCGTGCCGGGGGCGGTCCGGGGCGCGGGCGGACCACCCGCAGGGGGTGGTGCGGTGCGCCGACTGGCGGTGTGCGCCCGGGCCGGGGTCAGGAGACCGCGCGGGAGTCCGCCCAGGCGCCCTCGAACTCCTCGCGGTAGACCTCCAGCAGGCCGGGCTCGGTGCCGCCGGGGGCCTGGCCGGCGCCGCCGCGCAGGACGAGGGCGGGCGACTCGATGCCGCGGGCGCGCCGCAGGTAGGGCTGGACGATGCCGATGTCGCCGGCGCGGCGCCGGCCGGTGCCCTGGCCGGGGATGCGCGGCCCCTCCACCAGGTAGGCGGTGAAGCGGGGCATCTCGTCGAAGACCCGGATCTCGAAGCCGCCGGGGTCGCGCAGCCTGGCGCGGACGCGGCGGACGTGCATGATGTTCATCTCGACGGAGCGGCCGAGTTCGCCGCGGCCGATGCCGAGTTCGCGCTCGCGGCGGCGCACGGCGCTGCTGGCCGGGTTGAGGAAGAGCAGCCGGACCCGGCAGCCGTCGCCGGCCAGGCGGACCAGGCGCTTGCCGGTGTAGTTCTGGCAGAGCATGCCGAGGCCGATGCCGACCGCGTCGAGCCGGCGGGCGCCGTCGAGGAGGTCCTCGACGGGCAGCTCGCGCTGGAGGCGGACGCGGTCGGGGTGGACGGCGACCACGTCGGCGTACCGGCCGGCGACGAGGTCCTCGACGATGTCGGCGGGGATGCCGCCGGAGCCGCCGTCGAGCAGGGCGAGCAGCCGGGCGGCGGCCCGTTCGGTCTGGTCGAGGACGGTCTGCGAGAGGCTGCGGTTGCGGGAGACGACGTGCCGGGCGACCTCGAGCTCGTCGAGGGCGAGCTCGACCTCGCGCCGGTCCAGGACGTAGGGCTCGAAGCAGGGCCAGTGCTGGACCATGAGCTCGCGCAGCTGCGGCAGGGTCAGGAAGACCAGCGGGTCGTCGTCGGCGGGGTCGAGGAGGTAGCCCTTGCGGCGGCTGACCTCGCGGACGGCGCCGGCCCGCAGCACCCACTCCTCGCCGGCCGGGCCGGCCGCGGCGGTCACCCAGTCCTCGCCGTGGGCGGGTGCGTAGACGGGGCGCAGCGCCTCGTCGACGAGGGCGCGCAGGCGCTGTTCGACGAGGTTGAGCCAGACGTAGGCGCGGCCGGTGAGGCGGACGCGGTGGTGGGCGAGCTCCCACTCGGCGGCCGTCCAGGAGATCGGCGGGCCGTCGGGCGGGCCGCCCTGGCCGGGGGCGGTGGGGCGGCCGGCGCGCATGACGACGGTCGGCGCCTCGCTCCGGCCCGGCTCCGGCCCGTCGAAGCCGTCGCCCCGGCCGTCGGCGGGGAACGCCATGCACTACCTCACTCTCGGCCGCCGCCGGGGTGCGGCGACGGTCCGTCCACTGACCGGAAGTCAACCATGGCGGGTCGGGCCGGTCCTGTCGCCGCCTGGGCCGGAGGGGGTGCGCCGCCGGACGATCAAGGGTACTGCCCGGCCCGCCCGGGACGCAGCCTGTTGACGGCACAACAATTGCGGCGGCGGGGTGGGCGGCGGGCCCGGTGCGCCCGGTTTTCGCCTCGCGGACACCCGTTCGGGCGAACAAGGGGTGAATGGGTTCGGTCGGTGGGCAGGGGGCGGGGAGGATGCGACGTGTGCCGTACGTCACGGTGCGGCCGGGTCGCACATGGCCCGGCCCCGGGCCGGGAAGGTCGATGGGAGCGCCTGTTCCCGTCCGGCAGTAGGGAAGCTGAGGTCTCATGCAGGTCTGGCCAGGGCAGCCGTACCCGCTCGGCGCCACGTACGACGGGGCGGGCACGAATTTCGCGGTGTTCTCCGAGAGCGCCGACCGGATCGAGCTGTGCCTGCTCGACGAGGACGGCTCGGAGACGGCGATCGAGCTGCGCGAGACGGACGCCTTCGTCCGGCACGCCTACCTGCCCGGCGTCCAGCCCGGCCAGCGGTACGGCTTCCGGGTGCACGGCCCGCACAATCCCGGCCTCGGCCAGCGCCACAACAGCGCCAAGCTCCTGCTGGACCCGTACGCCAAGGCGATGAGCGGCGACATCGACTGGGACGAGTCGGTGTACGGCTACCACTTCGGCGCGCCGGAGCGCCGCAACGACCTGGACTCGGCGCCGCACACCATGCACTCGGTGGTGATCAACCCGTACTTCGACTGGGGCACGGACCGGCCGCCGCGCACCGACTACCACCGCACCGTGCTGTACGAGGCCCATGTGAAGGGCCTGACGAAGCTGCACCCGGGCATCCCGGAGGAGATCCGGGGCACCTACGCGGGCGTGGCGCACCCGGCGCTGATCGAGCACCTGGCCAAGCTCGGGGTGACCGCGATCGAGCTGATGCCGGTGCACCAGTTCGTCCGGGACCACCGGCTGCGCGACCTCGGGCTGTCGAACTACTGGGGCTACAACACCATCGGGTACTTCGCCCCGCACGCCTCGTACTCGTCGACGGGCGACCGCGGGCAGCAGGTGCAGGAGTTCAAGTCGATGGTGAAGGCGCTGCACGCGGCCGGGATCGAGGTGATCCTGGACGTGGTCTACAACCACACCGCCGAGGGCAACCACCTGGGGCCGACGCTGTCGTTCCGCGGGCTGGACAACGCCTCGTACTACCGGCTGGCCAAGGACCGCCGGTTCTACGAGGACACCACCGGGACGGGCAACAGCCTGCTGATGCGCAGCCCGCACGTGCTCCAGATGATCATGGACTCGCTGCGGTACTGGGTGACCGAGATGCACGTCGACGGCTTCCGCTTCGACCTGGCGGCCACCCTGGCCCGGCAGTTCCACGAGGTGGACCGGCTGTCCTCGTTCTTCGACCTCGTCCAGCAGGACCCGGTGGTCTCGCAGGCCAAGCTGATCGCCGAGCCGTGGGACCTCGGCGAGGGCGGCTACCAGGTCGGGAACTTCCCCCCGCTGTGGACGGAGTGGAACGGCATGTACCGGGACACCGTCCGCGACCTGTGGCGCGGCGAGAACGCCACCCTGGCGGAGTTCGGCTCCCGGCTGACCGGCTCCTCCGACCTGTACCAGGACGACGGCCGCCGCCCGATCGCCTCGATCAACTTCGTCACCTGCCACGACGGCTTCACCCTGCGCGACCTGGTCTCGTACAACGAGAAGCACAACACGGCCAACCACGAGGAGAACCGCGACGGCGAGTCGCACAACCGCTCGTGGAACTGCGGCGCCGAGGGCGAGAGCGACGACCCCGCGGTGCTGGAGCTGCGCGCCCGCCAGCAGCGCAACTTCATCGCCACCCTGATGCTCTCCCAGGGCGTGCCGATGCTCGCGCACGGCGACGAGCTGGGCCGCACCCAGCAGGGCAACAACAACGCGTACTGCCAGGACAACGAGCTGACCTGGGTGCAGTGGCCGGCCGGCGGCAGCAGCGAGCTGCTGGAGTTCACCCAGGGCATGATCTGGCTCCGCCGCGACCACCCGGTCTTCCGGCGGCGGCGCTTCTTCCACGGCCGGCCGGTCTCCGGCACCCACGACGCGCTCACCGACATCGCCTGGTTCACCCCGGGCGGCGAGGAGATGACCGGCAAGGACTGGTCGACCAGCTACGCCAAGTCGCTCACGGTGTTCCTGAACGGCCACGCCATCTCCGAGCCGGACAGACGCGGCGGCAAGATCGTCGACGACTCGTTCCTGCTGATGTTCAACGCGCACTCGGCGCCGCTGGAGTTCACCGTCCCCGCCGACCACGGCGAGGCCTGGCAGGTCGCGGTCGACACCGCCAAGGCCGTGCTGCCCCCGCGCGGCACCGGCACCCGGGTCAAGGCCGGCGACGCGCTGTGGCTCACCGACCGCTCGCTGATGGTCCTCCAGCGACCGGCGTGAGGGCTCCCGCGGTCCCCCGTTCGTACGACCGGGGCCATAGCGGGCGGCGGGGGCGGGTAGGGATCACCCCATGACCTCCGCCGCCGCACGCCCTCCGACGGCCTCGTACCGTCTCCAGCTGCAGCCGGGCTTCACCCTGCACGACGCCGAGCGGGCGGTCCCGTACCTGGCCGCGCTCGGCGTCTCCCACCTCCACCTGTCGCCGCTGCTGGAGGCCGCGCCCGGCTCCACCCACGGCTACGACACGGTCGACCACAGCCGGATCAGCGAGCAGCTCGGCGGCGAGGCCGCGCTGCGCTCGCTCGCCGCCGAGGCGCACCGGCACGGCCTGGGGCTGATCGCCGACGTGGTGCCCAACCACATGGCGCTGCCGGTGCCCGAGCAGCTCAACCAGCCGCTGTGGCAGGTGCTGCGGGACGGTCCCGACTCGCCGTTCGCGGCCTGGTTCGACATCGACTGGACGGCGCAGCCCGGGCCGGCGGACGCGCCGGGGCGCGGGCGGCTGCTGCTGCCGCTGCTCGGCGACCGGCTCGGCGAGGTCCTCGACCAGCTGGTGGTCGACGGCGAGGTGCTGCGCTACCACGAGCACGCCTTCCCGCTGCGGGAGGGCACCGCGCGGCTGCCGCTGGTCGAGCTGCTGGCCCGGCAGTGGTACCGGCTGGCGTGGTGGCGGACGGCCAGCAGCGAGCTGAACTACCGGAGGTTCTTCGCGATCAACGACCTGATCGCGGTGCGGGTGGAGGTCCCGGAGGTGTTCCGGGCCACCCACGAGGTGCTGCTGCGGCTGCACGGCGAGGGCGTGCTGGACGGCTTCCGGGTCGACCACCCGGACGGGCTGGCCGACCCGCGCGGCTACCTTCGGCGGCTCGCCGAGGCCACCGGCGGCGCGTACACGGTGGTCGAGAAGATCCTCACCGGCGAGGAGCGGCTGCCCGCGGACTGGCCGTGCGCCGGCACCACCGGCTACGACGCGCTGCGCCGGATCGACGGGGTGCTGACCGACCACGCGGGCGCCGAGCGGCTGGTCGCCGGCTACCAGCGGGACGTCGCCGACCGCACCGGTGCCGCCGAGGCGGCGCTGCGCGGCCGGGCCGAGCTGACCGGCCCGCACGGCGAGCTGGCCGCCGAGGTGGAGCGGCTGCTGCGGCTGGTGCGGCGGATCGGCGCCGCCGAGCCGGCCCTGGCCGACCATCCGGAGCCGGTGCTGCGGGACGCACTGTGCGCGCTGCTCACCGGGTACCCGGTGTACCGGCCGTACGTGGTGCCCGGCGAGCCGGCGCCGCCGGAGGCGGTGGCACACCTCGGCGGGGGCGGCGGGGACCCCGCCGACCGGCTGCTGCGCGATCTGGCGCTCGGCCGGCTGGGCCGCAGCCCGGAGAAGGACGAGTTCTGCCTGCGGTTCGCGCAGACCACCTCGGCGATCGCGGCGAAGGGCGTCGAGGACACCGCGTTCTACCGGTGGAACGCGCTGCTGTCGATGAACGAGGTCGGCGGCGACCCGGCGCACCCGGGCGTCACCCCGGACGCCTTCCACCGGTGGTGCGGGCAGCAGGAGGCCGACTGGCCGGGCGGCATGACGGCGCTGTCCACGCACGACACCAAGCGCAGCGCCGACGCGCGGGCCCGCCTCGCCGTGCTGGCCGAGCTGCCGGAGGCGTGGGCCGCCGAGTGCGCCGCCTGGACGGCCGCGGCCGGGCCGTGTCCGGACCGGGCGTCCGCCTGGGCGATCTGGCAGACCCTGCTGGCGGCCTGGCCGCTCGACGAGGAGCGGCTGGTCCAGGTGGTGCTGAAGTCGGCCCGCGAGGCGAAGCTCCGCACCTCCTGGACGGCGCCAGACGAGGCGTTCGAGCGGGCGCTGGCCGACTGGGCACGCGGCGCCCTCGGCAATCCGGGCCCCGGTCCGCGGATCGCCGGCTTCGTGGAGCTGCTCGCCCCGTACGCCCGGTCGAACACGCTGGCGGCGGCCCTGCTGCAGCTGACCGTGCCCGGGGTGCCGGACATCTACCAGGGCAGCGAGGAGCCGCTGTACACCCTGGTCGACCCGGACAACCGGGCCCCGGTCGACCTCGGTGCGCTGGCGGTGCGGCTCACCGACTCCGCGGCCGACCGGGCCGGCGACCTCGCCCGGGAGAAGCTCCACCTCACCGCGGCCGCCCTGCACCTGCGCCGGTCGGGTCCGCTGGGCCCGTACCGGCCGCTGGCGGCGACCGGCCCGGCCGCCGGCCACCTGCTGGCGTTCGGCCGCGGCCCGCGGGTGGTCACCGCGGTGACCCGGCTGCCGTACGGGCTGCGCCGCTCCGGGGGCTGGCGCGACACGGTGCTGGAGCTGCCGCCCGGCCGGTGGACGGACGAGCTGACGCAGCGGCACTACGAGGGCGGGCCGCTGCAGGTGGCCTGGCTGCTGGAGCACCACCCGGTGGCGCTGCTGACGGAGGGCCGATGAGGACGTACCGGGTGTGGGCCCCGCAGGCCGGGCGGGTGGAGGTCGAGGTCGACGGCCGGACGCACCCGATGGCGCGCACGGACGGCGCCGGCGGCTGGTGGCAGGCCGACGCGCCGGACGGCGACTACGGATTCCGGCTGGACGGCGGCCCGGCGCTGCCCGACCCGCGCTCGCCACGCCAGCCGGCCGGGCCGGACGGGCCGAGCCGGCCGGTCGACCACGCCGCGTTCCGCTGGTCCGACGTGCCGTGGCGGGGCCGGGCACTGCCCGGCAGCGTGGTGTACGAGCTGCACGTCGGCACCTTCACCCCGGCCGGCACCTTCGAGGCGGCCGCCGAACGGCTGGACCACCTGGTCGCCCTCGGGGTGGACCTGGTCGAGCTGATGCCGGTCTGCCCGTTCCCCGGCCGGTACGGCTGGGGGTACGACGGCGTGTCGCCGTGGGCGGTGCACGAGCCGTACGGCGGCCCGGAGGGCCTGAAGCGGTTCGTCGACGCGGCGCACCGCCGCGGGCTCGGCGTGGTGCTGGACGTGGTGCACAACCACCTCGGCCCGTCCGGCAACCACCTGCCGTTGTACGGCCCGTACTTCACCGACCGGCACCACACGCCGTGGGGCGCCGCGGTCAACCTGGACGCGCCCGGCTCGGACGAGGTGCGCGCCTACCTGATCGGCAGTGCGCTCGCCTGGCTGCGCGACTACCGGCTGGACGGGCTGCGGCTGGACGCGGTGCACGCCCTCGCCGACGACCGGGCCCGGCCGTTCCTGGAGGAGCTCGCCGAGGAGGTGGAGAAGCTGGCCGCGGCGAGCGGCCGGCCGCTGTTCCTGATCGCCGAGTCGGACCTGAACGACCCGCGGACGACCGCGCCGCGGCAGGCCGGCGGCCTGGGGCTGACCGCGCAGTGGAGCGACGACTTCCACCACGCGCTGCACGCCCTGCTCACCGGCGAATCGCACGGCTACTACGCGGACTTCGCCGCCGATCCGTACGCGGCCTGCGCGAAGACGCTGACCCGGGGGTTCCTGCACGACGGCACCTGGTCCTCGTTCCGCGGCCGCTCGCACGGGCGGCCGTTCCCGGCGGCCTACGGGCACCGGCTGCTCGGCTACCTGCAGACCCACGACCAGGTCGGCAACCGGGCGGCCGGCGACCGGCTGTCGGCGACGCTGACGCCCGGCCGGCTGGCGGCGGGGGCGGCGCTGGTGCTCACCTCGCCGTTCACGCCGATGCTGTTCATGGGCGAGGAGTGGGGCGCCGCCACGCCGTGGCAGTACTTCACCGACCACACCGACCCGGGGCTGGCGGAGGCCGTCCGGCAGGGCAGGCGGCGGGAGTTCGCCGAGCACGGCTGGCGGCCCGAGGACGTCCCCGACCCGCAGGCCCGCGCGACCGTGCTCGCGTCGGTGCTGGACTGGTCGGAGCCGGAGCGCGAACCGCACGCCGGGCTGCTCGACTGGTACCGCCGGCTGATCCGGCTGCGCCGGGCGCACCCCGAGCTGACCGACCCGGACCTCGGCGCCGTCCGGGTCGACCACGACGCCGAGCGGCAGTGGCTGGTGGTGCACCGCGGCCCGTACCGGGTGGTCGTCCACCTGGGCACCGCGGCGCCGTGCCGGATCGCGCTGGACCGGCCGTACGCCGGGACCCTGGCGCTGTTCGGCGACGCCTGGCCGGAGTCGGACGGCTCGCTGCACCTGGCGGCGGAGTCCACCGCGGTGGTCCGGGTGGACTGAGCGGGCGCGGCGCGGCGGGTCAGTCCGGCTTGCAGACGACGAACCGCGGGTAGGGGTGCCGGCCGGGGCGGTCGCCGATCTCCCGGCAGGCCCGGCGCAGGTCGTGCAGGTCGGCGACGGAGAGCTCCAGCGGCGGCTCGTCCGGCTGGTGGGTGGTGCGGATCGGGTAGTCGACGCCCGGCTCGCTGGTCATCTCGATGTGGCAGCCGAGGACGTGCGTCACCGGCCGGTCGTCGGCGAAGTCGACCAGCCGGTCGACGGTGCGGGTGAACGCGGGCCAGTCGTCGACGTACAGGCGGCCGGGGTAGACGGTGTCGCCGGTCAGCAGGAAGCCGGTCCGCGGGTCGAACCAGGTCACCGAGTGCGGGTGGTGGCCGGGCGTGGCCAGGCACTCCAGCCGCCGTCCGCCGAGGTCGAGTTCGGCGGTCCGCTCGCCGTCCAGGCCGAACCTGGCGAGGCCCTGCTCGGCGGGCACCACCTCGGTGGCGGGCCGGTCGGCGAACTGGCCGTCGCCGGCGACGTGGTCGCCGTGCCCGTGGGTGTGCGCCACCAGCAGCCTGTAGCCGGGGCGTTCGGCGAGCCGGGGCGCCAGCAGGGCGTCGACGGTGCGGCGCAGCGGGAAGTGCGCCGGGTCGGCGGTGGCGCCGGTGTCGAGCAGCAGCGCCCGCTCGTCGCCGAGCAGCAGGAAAAGGAACGGCGCCTCGTAGTGGACCGCCTTGTTCTGCCGCAGGACGTAGGTGTCCGGGTCGTGGGCGTACACCTGGATGTCCGGGTCGGTGTTGTGCTTCGCCGACGGCGAGCCGTGGATCCAGCGGACGTCGAGCGGGGGGTGCGGCATCGGGCCTCCTTCGCAGGGCCAGGCCATGAGATCACACCGGCCCCGGCAAAAACCGGTGCGGCCGCGCCGGGCCCGGCCTAGCATCGCGGCATGGACATCTCCGGGCCGCACTGACGGACCGCGCCGAGACCGCCCCCCGCCGTGCGGGCCGGGCGGCCTCCCGTCGTTCCGTCACATCCGACCCGAGTCCCGGAGATCCCCCGTGTCCAGCCCCGTCCTGGGCGGCGCCGGCTACCGCGCTGTCCTCGCCCTTCCCCGTGCCCGCCTGCCCTTCGCCGCCGCGCTCGTCGCCCGGCTGAGCTACGGCGTGCTCCCGCTGCCGCTGCTGCTCGCGCTCCGCGACGGCACCGGCTCCTACGCCGCGGCCGGTGCCGCGACCGGCCTGTTCGGCCTCGCCGCCGCCCTCCTCGGCCCCGCCCGGGCCCGACTGGTGGAGCGCCGGCCGGGCGCCCTCACCGCCCTGACGGCCTGTTACGCGCTGCTGCTGGCCGCCCTGGCCACCGGTTCCGCGGCCGGTCTCGCCCCGTGGGCCGCCGTCGCGCTGGCCCTGCTCGCCGGGGCCTTCCCCCCGCCGGTCGGGCCGCTGATGCGCACCCTGTGGGGCGAGCTGGCCGACGGCGAGGAGCAGCGGCAGCGTGCGCTGAGCCTGGACACCGTCGCCGAGTCCACGGTGTTCGCGCTCGGCCCGCTGCTCGGCGGGCTCATGGTCGCCGCGTCGTCGGCGGCGACGGCACTGGCGC
>NZ_JBHWBW010000289.1:0-9943 GCF_042735675.1 Kitasatospora sp. NPDC059571 | reverse complement strand
GGTCCTGCCTGCGGGGCGCCGTCGCGTCCGGGCGGGGCGCCGGCTACCGCCCGGCGGGCGCCCGGTCCTCCGCGGGCTGCGGCGCGGCCCCGGCCGAGCCGCGCCCGGCCAGCCGGGTGCCGAGCCGGTCGAGGCCGACCACGGCGGCACCGAGCACCACGAACTCGACGGTGAGCTGCCCGATCTGGCCCAGCACCCAGCCGTAGCCGTCGGTGGTCGGGTCCAGGAAGAAGTACGGGTACTTCAGCGGGAAGGACGGGAGGAGCGCGGCCCGCAGCTCGGTCAGCACCGCGTAGCCGAGCGGGAAGGCCAGCCAGAGCGGGAGGTCCTTCCAGCGGGAGGCGTTGCGCGGCTTGAGGACCAGCCAGTCGCCGAGGACCAGCACCGGCGTGACGTAGTGCAGGAAGAAGCTCGACCAGTTCTGCAGGCGGTCCGGTCCGTGCACCAGGCCGGGCAGCGGGTCGGCCCCGTGGTTGAGCAGGATGTGCGCGACCAGGCCGGTGATGGTGATGTACAGCGTCGCCGCGCCGCGCAGCCTGGGCGCGGGCGCGTCCGTGGTGCCGCGCCGCACCATCCAGTACACCGCTCCGGCGAAGTAGCCGAGCACGATCACATTGCTCTCGATGGTGAAGTACACCAGCGAGCTGTTGCTCAGTACCAGCCCGAGGCCGGCCGAGAGCACGACGGCCAGCCGCCACCAGAGGGCGGGCCTGGTCCAGACGGTCATTGCTGCGTTCCCCGTTCCCGTCCCCCGGGCTCGCGGCCCGCCGGGCCGCCGCGGGGACGGAAGGGTGGAAAGGCGGACCGGTCGCCGCACTCTACCCGCCGGTAGCGACCCGGGGAAGCCGCCGTCGGACCGTCGGCGGAAGGCCGTGGACGGAGGGTCGCCGCAGGTCGCAGCAGGTGGCGGCGGGGGCGTCCGCGCGCACGCTCACCGGCCCGGCGGGCGCGCCGCCGGGCCGTGCGGACCCTGGTCAGAACGTCAGCCGGGCGGTCTCGTGGGTGCGGGTCTCGATGCCGGTGGCGGCCTTGTCGATGAGCTGGTGCGCGAGGTTGGAGCAGGCGCGGGCGGCCGCGAGCTCCTCGCCGATCGTCGAGTCGGGTGAGTCGTCGGGGTTGCGGCGGGCGATGCCGATGCCGCGGACGCCGGGCGCGCTGAAGCCGCTGAGCGAGGCGGTGCAGCTGGTACGGCTCTCGTCCTCCTCGAAGTTCAGGTCGACGATCCAGTGGTTGTGCATGGGATCACCTTCTCCGAATGGGCTCGTCAGCCTCAGAATCCGCCTGCGCGCACCGGTTGGCAACCGAGGCCCGGCGCGGCCGCGGGCCGCCCGGGCGGGGCCGCGGCACCCTTGTTACCGGCGGGTCGCATGTCTATCATCGCGACTGTGACAGCTTCACTGTCAAACATCGGAGGATCCGCGGTGCCGATCGATCCCGCCGCTCCCGGCGGCGCCGGGCGCGGTCCGCTGGCCGGCGTGCGCGTGCTGGAGCTCGCCGGGATCGGGCCGGGCCCGTTCGCCGCCATGCTGCTCGCCGACCTCGGCGCCGACGTCGTCCGGGTCGACCGGCCGGGCGGCGCCGCGATCGGCCCCGCACCGGCGGCCGACCTCACCAACCGCAACAAGCGCTCCGTCGTGGTCGACCTCAAGGCCTCCGGCGGCGCCGCGCAGGTGCTCGACCTGGCCGCCCGCGCCGACCTGCTCGTCGAGGGCTACCGCCCCGGCGTCGCCGAGCGCCTCGGCATCGGCCCGGACGCCTGCCTGGCCCGCAACCCGGCCCTGGTCTACGGCCGGATGACCGGCTGGGGGCAGGACGGCCCGCTCGCCGCCAGCGCCGGGCACGACATCGGCTACCTCGCCACCGCCGGACTGCTCGGCATGATCGGCGCCCCGGACGGCCCGCCCGCCATCCCGGCCAACCTGCTCGGCGACTACGCCGGCGGCTCGCTCTACCTGGTCGTCGGCCTGCTGGCCGGCCTGCACCACGCCCGCGCCACCGGCACCGGCCAGGTCGTGGACGCGGCGATCGTCGACGGCGCCGCGCACCTCAGCACCATGCTCTGGGGCCTGCTCGCCAACGGGCAGTGGCAGGACCGCCGCGGCACCAACCTGCTCGACGGCGGCCTGCCCGGCTACTCGGTCTACCGCACCGCGGACGGTGCCCACATGGCCGTCGGCGCCCTCGAACCGCAGTTCTACACGGAGTTCGCCGAGCTGCTCGGCCTCGGCGCGGACGCCCCCGGCCCGTACGACCCGGAGCGCGCCGGCGAGCTGCGCGAGCTGATCGCGGCCCGCTTCGCCAGCCGCACCCAGGCCGAGTGGGTGAAGGTCTTCGAGGGGTCCGACGCCTGCACCGCGGCCGTCCTCACCATGCGGCAGGCCGCCGCCCATCCCCACCTGGCGGCCCGCGGCACCTACACCGAGCACGGCGGCGTCACCCAGCCGGCGCCCGCGCCGCGGTTCTCCGCCACCCCGGGGGAGCTGCGCCGCCCGCCCGCCCTGCCGGGCGAGCACACCGCCGAGGTCGCCCGCGACTGGGACGTGCCCGGCCTGGCCGGGCCGCAGCACGGCTGACCCGCCCACCGTCCACACCACCGAGGAGCCGCAGGTGCAGCGCGAGATCTACGCCGAGGAGCACGAGGCGTTCCGGGAGACCGTCCGGGCGTTCCTCGCCAAGGAGGTGCTGCCGCACCACGAGCGCTGGGAGCGGGCCGGCATCGTCGACCGGGACGCCTGGCTGGCGGCCGGCCGGCACGGGCTGCTCGGCCTGGCCGTGCCGGCGGAGTTCGGCGGCGGCGGCACCGCGGACTTCCGCTTCCCGGCCGTGCTCGCCGAGGAGTTCACCCGGGCCGGGGTCAGCGGGCTGGCGATCGGCCTGCACAACGACATCATCGGCCCGTACCTGACCTCGCTCGCCACCGAGGAGCAGAAGCGGCGCTGGCTGCCCGGGTTCTGCAGCGGCGAGAGCGTCACCGCGATCGCGATGACCGAGCCGGGGGCCGGCTCCGACCTGCAGGGCATCCGCACCACCGCGGTCGACCGGGGCGACCACTACCTGCTCAGCGGCACCAAGACCTTCATCTCCAACGGCATCATCTCCGACCTGGTGGTCGTGGTGGCGCGGACCACCCCGGAGGGCGGGGCGCGCGGCCTGAGCCTGCTGGTCGTCGAGCGCGGCATGCCGGGCTTCGAGCGGGGCCGCAACCTCGACAAGATCGGCCAGAAGTCCCAGGACACCGCCGAGCTGTTCTTCGACGAGGTCCGGGTGCCGAAGGAGAACCTGCTCGGCGAGGAGAACCAGGGCTTCGTGTACCTGATGCAGAACCTCGCCCAGGAGCGCCTGGCCATCGCGGTCTCCGCGATCGCCGGCGCAGAGCACCTGCTGGAGCTCACCACCCGGTACGTCAAGCAGCGCACCGCCTTCGGCAAGCCGCTCGCCAGGCTCCAGCACGTCCGCTTCGAGATCGCCGAACTCGCCACCGAGTGCGCGGTCACCCGCACCTTCGTCGACCGCTGCATCACCGAGCACAACCGGGGCGCGCTCACCCCGGTGGACGCCTCCATGGCCAAGTGGTGGGCGACCGAACTGCAGAAGCGCACCGCCGACCGCTGCCTCCAACTCCACGGCGGGTACGGCTACATGAGCGAGTACCCGGTCGCCAGGGCGTTCACCGACGGCCGGATCCAGACCATCTACGGCGGCACCACCGAGATCATGAAAGAGATCATCGGCCGCTCCCTCCTCGGCTGACCCCGATGCACCGAAAGGCACCCACCGTGACCACCGAAGCGTACGTCTACGACGCTATCCGCACCCCGCGCGGGCGGGGCAAGGCCAACGGCTCCCTGCACGGCACCAAGCCGATCGACCTGGTGGTCGGCCTGATCCACGAACTCCAGGCGCGCTTCCCGTCGCTGGACCCGGCCGCGATCGACGACATCGTGCTCGGCGTGGTCAGCCCGATCGGCGACCAGGGCTCCGACATCGCCCGGATCGCGGCCATCGCCGCGGGGCTGCCCGACACCGTCGCCGGCGTCCAGGAGAACCGGTTCTGCGCCTCCGGCCTGGAGGCGGTCAACCTGGCCGCCGCCAAGGTCCGTTCGGGCTGGGAGGACCTCATCCTGGCCGGCGGCGTCGAGTCGATGTCCCGGGTGCGGATGGGCTCCGACGGCGGCGCCTGGGCGATGGACCCGATGACCGCGTACGAGACCGGCTTCGTCCCGCAGGGCATCGGCGCCGACCTGATCGCCACCATCGAGGGCCTGTCCCGCACCGATGTGGACGCGTTCGCCGCCGAGTCCCAGGCCCGCGCCGCCAAGGCGCAGGCCGACGGCCACTTCGACCGCTCGGTCGTCCCGGTGCGCGACCGCAACGGCCTGGTCGTGCTGGACCGCGACGAGTTCATCCGCCCCGGCACCACGGTGGAGACCCTGGCCGGCCTCAAGCCGTCCTTCGCCGCGATCGGCGAGGCCGGCGGCTTCGACGCGGTCGCCCTGCAGAAGTACCACTGGGTGGAGGGCATCGACCACGTCCACCACGCCGGCAACTCCTCCGGCATCGTCGACGGCGCCGCGCTGGTCGCCATCGGCTCCCGCGAGGTCGGCGAGCGCTACGGCCTCACCCCGCGCGCCCGGATCGTCTCCGCGGCCGTCTCCGGCTCCGAGCCGACCATCATGCTGACCGGCCCCGCCCCGGCGACCCGCAAGGCGCTCGCCAAGGCCGGGCTGACCGCCGAGGACATCGACCTGGTCGAGATCAACGAGGCGTTCGCCGCCGTCGCGCTCCGGTTCATGCGCGAACTCGGCTTCGGCCACGAGAAGGTGAACGTCAACGGCGGCGCGATCGCACTCGGCCACCCGCTCGGCGCCACCGGCGCGATGCTGATCGGCACCCTCGTCGACGAACTGGAGCGCCGCGACCTGCGCTACGGCCTGGCCACCCTCTGCGTGGGCGGCGGCATGGGCGTCGCCACCGTGATCGAGCGCATCTGACCACCCCCACTCCTGGAGAGACTTCCCCATGACTGCAGCAACCGCCATCCGCTGGGAGCAGGACCAGGACGGCGTGGTCACCCTCGTCCTCGACGACCCCGCCCAGTCCGTCAACACGATGAACGCCGCCTTCACCGCGGCGCTCGACGAGACCGTCGCCCGGCTGAAGGCCGAGGACGGCCTGCGCGGCGTGATCGTCACCTCCGCGAAGAAGACCTTCTTCGCCGGCGGCGACCTCCACCTGCTCTCCTCCGTCGGCCCCGACCAGGCCGCCGAGACCTTCGAGCACGGGATGCGGATCAAGCGCGCCCTGCGCGCCCTGGAGACCCTCGGCCGGCCGGTCGTCGCCGCGATCAACGGCGCCGCGCTCGGCGGCGGCCTGGAGATCGCCCTCGCCTGCCACCACCGTGTCGCCCTGGACGACCCGGCCACCAAGATCGGCCTGCCTGAGGTCACCCTCGGCCTGCTGCCCGGCGGCGGCGGAGTCGTCCGCACGGTACGGCTGCTCGGCATCACCGACGCACTGCTCAAGGTGCTGCTGCAGGGCCAGCAGTACCGTCCGGCGCAGGCCCTGCAGCACGGCCTGGTCGACGAACTCGCCGCCACTCCGGAGGAGTTGATCGCCAAGGCGCGGGCCTTCATCGACGCCCACCCGGAGTCCGTGCAGCGCTTCGACGTCAAGGGCTACCGGATCCCCGGCGGCACCCCGGCCAGCCCCGCGCTGGCCGCCAACCTGCCCGCCTTCCCCGCCAACCTGCGCAAGCAGCTGGCCGGCGCGCCCTACCCGGCGCCGCGCAACATCCTCGCGGCCGCGGTGGAGAGCACCCAGGTCGACGTCGACACCGCGATGGCGATCGAGGCCCGCTACTTCACCGAGCTGGTCACCGGGCAGACCGCCAAGAACATGATCCAGGCGTTCTTCTTCGACATGCAGGCCGTCAACTCCGGTGCCGGGCGCCCGAAGGGCGTCCCCGCCCGGAAGGTGGAGCGGGCCGCCGTGCTGGGCGCCGGCATGATGGGCGCCGGCATCGCGTACTCCTGCGCCCGGGCCGGCATCGAGGTGCTGCTCAAGGACGTCACCCTGGAGGCCGCCGAGCGCGGCAAGGCCTACTCCGCCGCCCTGCTGGACAAGGCGGTGGCCCGCGGCCGCACCACGCCCGAGGAGCGCGACGCCCTGCTGGCCCGGATCACGCCGACCGCGGAGGCGGCCGACCTGGCCGGCTGCGACGCGGTCATCGAGGCGGTGTTCGAGAACCCGGAGCTCAAGCACAAGGTGTTCCAGGAGGTCCAGGACGTCGTCGCCCCGGACGCACTGCTCTGCTCCAACACCTCCACCCTGCCGATCGGCCTGCTCGCGGAGGGTGTCGACCGCCCCGCCGACTTCATCGGACTGCACTTCTTCTCGCCGGTCGACAAGATGCCGCTGGTGGAGATCATCAAGGGCGAGCGCACCGGCGACGAGGCGCTGGCCCGTGCCTTCGACCTCGTCCGGCAGATCCGCAAGACCCCGATCGTGGTCAACGACTCGCGCGGCTTCTTCACCTCCCGGGTGATCGGCCAGTTCATCAACGAGGGCGTGGCGATGGTCGGCGAGGGCCTGGACCCGGTCTCGGTCGAGCAGGCCGCCGCCCAGGCCGGCTACCCGGCCAAGGTGCTCTCGCTGATGGACGAGCTGACCCTCACCCTGCCGCGCAAGATCCGCAACGAGGCCCGGCGCGCGGTCGAGGAGTCCGGCGGCACCTGGACCCCGCACCCGGCGGACGCGGTGATCGACCGGATGGTGGACGAGTTCGACCGCCCCGGCCGCAGCGGCGGCGCCGGCTTCTACGCGTACGAGGACGGTCGGCGCGGCCGGCTCTGGACCGGACTGCGCGAGCACTTCACCCGGCCCGGGGTGGAGATCCCGTTCGAGGACATGAAGGAGCGGATGCTCTTCGCCGAGGCACTGGACTCCGTCCGCTGCCTGGAGGAGGGCGTCCTGGTCTCGGTCGCCGACGCCAACATCGGCTCCATCCTCGGCATCGGCTTCCCGGCCTGGACGGGCGGCGTGCTGCAGTACATCAACGGGTACCCGGGCGGCCTGCCCGGCTTCACCGCCCGGGCGAAGGAGCTCGCCGCCGCGTACGGCGAGCGCTTCACCCCGCCCGCGCTCCTGGAGGAGATGGCCGCCGACGGCCGCACCTTCCAGGACTGACCCCGCGGACACCGCCCCGCCCGTCCCGGGCGGGGCGGCGTCCCCCGGGAGACCCTCGCCGCCCTGCAGCGCGCCGCCGCCCTCGCCGCGACCGGCCCGGCCACCCCGCTGACGGTCGGGAGCCTCGCCGACGACTTCGCCGCCGAGGTTCA
This sequence comes from Kitasatospora sp. NPDC059571, assembly GCF_042735675.1. NCBI lineage: Bacteria > Bacillati > Actinomycetota > Actinomycetes > Kitasatosporales > Streptomycetaceae > Kitasatospora > Kitasatospora sp. NPDC059571. The sequence goes on along the minus strand of NZ_JBHWBW010000289.1, from coordinate 2,606 downwards.
CCCGGGCGAGGAGCGGCCCCGGCAGTACGGGACCCGGCTCGCCGGGTCCTGACACCGCCGGGCCGCGGCGGCTACCCCAGGCGCGCGTCGGCGGCCAGTGACTCGACCAGCTCCTCGACGCGCGCCTCGGGCAGACCCCGGGAGGCGAACCAGGCGCCGACGTTGCGCACGTCCCGCTCCAGGAAGGAGCGCGCGCGGGGGTTCGCGACGAGGTCCACGATCTGCGGCACGTCGATGATCACCAGGCGGCCGTGGTGGACGAGGATGTTGTAGGCCGACAGGTCGCCGTGCGCGTACCCGTCGACCGCGAGCAGCGACAGGCTGTGCCCGAGCTGCTCCCACAGATCCTCGATGTCGGCCTCCTCGGCCCGGAGTTGGGCGAGCCGGGGCGCGGCCGTGCCGGTCGCGTCGCCGACGAACTCCATCAGGATCTCCGTCCCCGTGATCTGCACCGGGTACGGGACGGCCACCCCGGCCGACCAGAGCCGGCACAGCGCCGCGAACTCGGCCGCCGCCCACTGCCCGGCGATCGCCTCCTTGCCGAACGCCGAGCGCTTGGCCATCGCCCGGGTGACCCGGGACTCCTTGTGCCGGCGGCCCTCCAGGTAGCCGGAGTCGCGGTGGAACATCCGGTGCTGGGCGTCCCGGTAGCGCTTGGCGGCCATCAGGGTGCGGCGGCCGGTGCCCGGTACGCCGCGCTCCAGCAGGAAGACGTCGGCCTCCTTGCCGGTCTTCACCATGCCGAGTTCGGTGTCGACGGCCGCGAGTTCGGTCACCACCCAGTCGGGGCGCGGCTCGGGCCCCTTCTCGGTGGGGGTGGAGCGGTCCCAGGTGGACCAGCGGTCGCCCTCGGCGGGTCCGTCCGGGGTGTCGGTGCCGCTGAGGGCGTCGGGCTGTTCGGCCGGGCCGGACGGGACGTACTCGGGCTCGAAGTCGTCGAACCGGTCGGACCTGCGGCCGCGACGGGACCCGCCCCTGGGGCGGATGCGGGAGAAGGAATCGCTGTCGGCAAAGCGCTCGCGCACTGCGGTGGCTCCTGAGGAGTGGCCCACCGGGCGCGCGTGACGCGCTGTCAGCCGGTGGGGAGATGACGTACGAGGGAGGCGTATGGCGCGCACACGAAGGCGCGCCGCGTCACGGCGGCAACCATCCGGACACACCTCCTCGACGTCGGGTCCTCGCACGGCACCCGCGAGAACGTGAGTACCCTAGCCGCTCCCTCTCGCGGCGCAACCGAATATCCGCCCCGGGTGCCCCGCGGTCCCCTCGGGGAGGGCATTCCCGCGTCAAAGGGCGGGACGGGCCGAGGCTGCTCGACGGTCGCCGCCGGCTCCCTGTCGTGGCCCGGGCCGACCCGGGGCGCCGGCCCCGTCGAGCGGACGGCCCGACGCCGGGCGCTACTCCGTGCTGCCGGTCAGCTCCTCCGCCAGGGAACGCTGGAAGGCGGTCACGATCGCCTGCACCAGCAGGGGCTGGATCTGGCCGGAGAGCTCCTTCATCCGCTCCAGCTCCGCCGGGTCCGGGTCGCTCTCCCGGTACGGCCGCCAGACCGTGTCCCGGAACAGCCGGTGCAGGTCGTGCGCGGCGGACCGGCTGTGCAGCCGCACCACCGCGCGGGCCGCCAGCATGGTCTCCAGCGGGATCGGGACGTCCAGTACCCGGACGCCGAGCGGCAGCAGACCGGGGTCGATCTTGAAGGTGTCCGGGTCGCCGGTGCGGTGCAGTGCGCCCATCGCGACCAGGTTGTCCACGTCGGTGTCGGACAGCTCCCGGCCGGCCCGCCGGGAGAGCTGGGCGCGGTCGGCCTCCTCGGCCGCCTCCGGGGTCCAGGACGCCACCAGGGCGCGATGGATGGCCAGGTCCAGCGAGCCGATGTCCTCGGGCAGTTGGGCGAGGTAGCGCTCGATCGCGGCGAGCGTCAGGCCCTGCCGCTGGAGCTCCTCGATCAGCTCCAGCCGGCCGAGGTGCTCCGGCCCGTAGCGGCCGACCCGGCGCGGTCCCAGCTCGGGCGGCGGGAGCAGGCCCTTGGCGGTGTAGAAGCGCAGGGTCCGCACGGTCACCCCGGCGCGCGCCGCCAGCTCGTCGACGGTCAACTGCGGCGTGCTCGCTGCCATCCGCTCGGGCCCCTTCCGTCCGGTCGCCCTGCCGGGCGCCGCAGTCCTGCTGTGACAGCACCAGTGTGACAGTGCGCGCGCACCTGTCGTGCGGCGATGGGCGACCCGCCCCGCGCCCGGCCGGTCACCGGCCCGCGGTCAGCGCCTTGAGCTCGTCCAGCGACTCCCGCATCAGCTGGGCCATGTCGCGCTCCTCGGCCTCCGCGATCCAGCGCTCGAAGCCGACCTTGAAGACGGCGAGTCCGGCCTCCGCGGTCAGGTGTGCGGCCGGCTCGGCCACGCCGCGCCGCTGCAGCGCGTCGGCGACCGCCGCCGACAGCGAGGCGAGCTTGATGAGCTCGCGCTCCCGGAGCTCCGCGTTGGCCGTGATCACGGCCTGCCGCGGCCGGGCGTGCCCGCGGCGGCCCGCGCCAGCGGGGGGGACCCCGTCGCGCCCCGCCCCCCCCGCGCCGCGCGGCGCGCTCGGCGCCGGGGCGCCCGCGCCCGCGCCCG
>NZ_JBHWBW010000288.1:7132-9989 GCF_042735675.1 Kitasatospora sp. NPDC059571 | reverse complement strand
GGGGGGGGGTGCGCCCGCGGCGGCGGCGGCCCGCGCCCGGGCCCCGTCGGCCTCGGAGAGCGGACCGAGCGGCAGGCCGTTGGCCCGGCGCAGCAGTTCGGCCCGGTCGGCGGTGCGCTGCGGCCAGTCCGCGTCCTCGGTGCGTGCGGTGACCAGGAGCAGCAGCGGCGCCGTCCGGGCGGCGGCGGCCAGTTCGAGCAGCAGCCGCAGCGAGGACGGGTCGGCGGCGTGCACGTCGTCGAGGACCAGCAGCAGCGGGGTGCGGGCGGCGGCGGTGCGCACCAGGTGGGCGGTGTCGCCGGTGAGCCGCAGCCGGGCGCCCTCCGGGTCCGGGGCCGGCAGCAGTCCGGCGGCCCGGCCGGCCAGCAGCGCTCGCAACGGCGGGGAGGCGCGGACCAGGCGGCCGCACGCCGGGTCGTCGGCGGTGAGCTCGCGCAGCAGGGCGGACCACGGCCGGAACGGGATCGCCGCGGCCTCGGGCGGGCACCAGGCCCAGGCGGTGCGCAGGCCGGCCCGGTCGGCCGCCTCGCGGGCAGTGCGGGTCTTGCCAGCGCCGGCCGGTCCGGTGAGGGCCAGCAGGCCGCCGCGGCCTGCGCGGGCCCGCCCGGCGGCCTCCTCGATCGCGGCCAGCACCCGCCGGCGGCCGACGAACGGCAAGGGCCCCATCACCGCGTCCTTCCGACGCCTGCGGGTCGGCGGCTCCGCACCGCGCCGCCGACGCTTCGAGCGTAGTGCGGCCGGGTCGGGCGGGCGGGCCGAACGCGCCGCCGGGCGGCCGCGGCGGGCCGGGTGGGAATTCCCGTATCGCAGCAGGCCGCGGCTGGTCTAGATTCGTCGCACGTGACCTCACCGACCGCGGCCGACAGCCGCCTCTTCGACGCCCTGCACACCTCCGCCGTCCGGGATGCCGCCGGGCTCCGCGCGGTGTACGAACAGCCCACGGACGCCGTGGTGCGCAAGCAGGTGGACCGGATCCACGAGCCGGCCCGGCAGCTGATCGGCTGCTCTCCGCTGGTGCTGGTGGCGAGCGCGGGTGCGGACGGGCGGTGCGACGTGTCCCCGCGCGGCGGGCCGGCGGGCTTCGTCGCGGTGCTGGACGAGCGCACGCTCGCGATACCGGACGCCACCGGCAACCGCCGGCTGGACAGCCTGCACAACATCGTCGAGACCGGCCGGGTCGGCCTGCTGTTCGTGGTGCCCGGCCGGGACACCACGCTGCGGGTCAACGGCCGGGCCTGCGTGTCGACCGACGCACGCCTGCTGGAGCAGCTCACCGCGGTCGGCAAGCCGCCGCGCAGCGCGATCGTGGTCGAGGTGGACGAGGTCTACGGACACTGCCCCAAGTCGTTCCTGCGCGCGGGGGCGTGGCGCCCGGAGTCCTGGCCGGCCGCGGACGCGCTGCCGAGCTCGGCCGAGGTGACCCTCTCGCACCTGCGGGATCCGGGACTGACGCTGGCCGACATCCAGCAGTCGGAGCGGGAGTCGCTGCTGTATCGCTACGAGTAGCCGCGGCACGGGTCCGCTGCGGGCGGACCGCGACGGACGGGCCGGGCGGCGGGGGCCGCCTGACCGGCCGTCACAGGGCGAACCGCTCCCCCGCCCGGTGGGAGCGGACGGCGGCGCCGCCGTCGTACGGACGGACCAGGTGCACCCGGCCCGCGCCGCGCACGGCAGTGCTGCCGTCGGCGGCCACGGTCAGTGCGGTGTTCTCGTCGATCGCCACGCCGGACGCGACCGTGCCGCGGGCGACCAGGGCCGCCAGCCGGCCCAGCGTGCCCCACTGGGCGGCGTGCACGTCGACCGCGGGAGCCAGCAGGCCCAGGCCGTCGTGCACCGCGACCTCGGTGAGGTCCTCGGCGGTGTCCTCCGGGCAGACCGGGACGCCGTCCGCCAGCCAGCCGCCGACGACGGCGCGGGCGGACGCGATCGCGGCACCGGCCGAGAAGCCCGCGTACGGCAGCGGCCGTTCGGCCAGCCGGCGGCCCAGCGGGCCGGCCAGCGCGGCCCGGTAGGCGGGGGTCAGGCCGCCGCCGACGAAGACCGCGTCCGCGGCGTCCAGCACCGCCGGGTCGAACCCGGCGCCGGGGAGAATCGGGACGGTGAACGGCCTGCAGGGCGCGGCCGCGGTGAGCGCCGCCGCCCAGCGGTCGGACTGCTCCGGCAGGTCGCCCTCGTCCAGCAGCAGGCAGGCGACCGCGGGATCCTCACCGGCCTCGGCCAGGAAGGGCCCGTACAGCTCCTGGTAGGCGTCGGTGTCGCGCCCGCCGCCGATCAGATGGATGCCCACTGCTCCCCCTCGTGCTGGTGTTCCCGGGGCACGGTAGGCGGCTTCGTCCGTCGGGGCCACCGCTTTTCCACCGGGGCGCAGCGCAGGTCGGGTGGGGTGCCCGGGTCAGCCGGGGGTCAGGCGGGGTGCAGGTCGGCGCCGCAGCGCCGGCAGACCGCCTGCGCCGGCTCGTCCGGCACCGCGTCACAGGCGGGGCAGAGCAGGGCCGGCAGGCAGGCCGGCTCGCCACCCTGCTCGGCGTCCGGCGCCGGCCGTGGCTCGGGCCGGCGCGCTCCGGGCGTGCTCTCGCTCTCCACGGACCGAGCGTACCGAGCGGCCCGGCCGGGCCGCCATGGCGTGGCGGCTAGCGGATCGGCGCCCGTGGTGGTGTCCTGGGAGGGACGGGAAGGGTCCCGGAAAAGACGCGGAGTAGCGGCGTGAGCCGTGCACCGCGAAATCAGGATCCGCGAGAAGCGGGTAGCCCCTTCCCGTCCCCGCGTCCCGGGGGGGGGGGGGGGGGGGCGCCCCCCCCCCCCCCGGGGGGGGGCCCGCGGCGGCGGGGCGGGGGGGGGGGGGCGGGCGCGCAGGGGA
>NZ_JBHWBW010000288.1:0-7122 GCF_042735675.1 Kitasatospora sp. NPDC059571 | reverse complement strand
CCGCCCCCGCGCTCGGCGGGACCCCCCCACCCCCCCCCCCGCCGCGGGGGGGGGCGGGGGTGCCCGCCCGACCCCCCCGGGGGTCCGGCGCCGTCGGGCGCGGGACGGGGTCGAGCGGCCGGCTCAGCAGGTGAGGTTGCCGCCCGGGGTGGTGCCGAGGATCGCCACGAAGTTCTGGTAGGCGTTGACCCGGCTCTGGACCTGGGCGGGGTTGCCGCCGTTGCACTCGATGCTGCCGTTGATGCTGCGGATGGTCTCACCGAAGCCGGCGCCGTTGACCATCGCGTTGTGCGGGGTCATGGTGCCCGGCCCGCTCTGGGTGTTCCAGTACCAGAGCCCGGTCTTCCAGGCGACGGCGGCGTCGGTCTGCACCAGGTTGGGGTTGTGCAGCAGGTCGATGCCGAGGGCGTCGCCGGCCGCCTTGTAGTTGAAGTTCCAGCTGAGCTGGATCGGGCCGCGGCCGTAGTACGCGGACTGGCCCGCCGGGCAGCCGTACGACTGCGAAGTGTCGCAGTAGTGCGGGTAGTTGGCGGTGTTCTGCTCGACGATGTAGACCAGGCCGCCGGTCTCGTGGCTGACGTTGGCGAGGAAGGCCGCGGCCTCCTGCTTGCGCACGGTGTCGCTGCCGGTGGCCGCGAACGCCGGGTAGGCGCTCAGCGCGGCGGTCAGCCCGCTGTAGGTGTAGAAGGAGTTCCGGTTCGGGAACATCTGGTTGAACTGGGCCTCGCTGACCGGGAATCCGCCGGGGTTCGAGGTCTGGGTCGGGGTGGGTGTGCTGCCGCCACCGGAGCAGGAGTAGGGCTCCCAGTACCAGGTGGAGATGGTCGGGTCGTAGCCCGGGTTGTCGTGCGTGGCGCGGTACAGGTTGCCGTTGCTGTAGCGCACGATCGCGCCGGTGGCGTAGTTCTGGCCGGCCGCCCAGGCCGGGTAGTTGCAGTCGCCGCCGGGGGGCGGGGTGGTGCTGCCACCGCCGCCGCCGCAGGTGCCCTGGTCGGCCCAGACGCCCGAGCCGCCGGTGCTCGGGACCTCGTTCTGGGTCCACCACTTGGCGGTCCAGTTGTGGCCGTTGTAGGAGGCCGAGGTGCCGCCGGTGTACACGGCGGATGAGCTCCACGGCGCCGCGCAGGTCGCCGCGGAGGCGGCGGACGGCAGGACGAACGCCAGGCCGACCACGGCCGATGCCGCGGTCAGGAAGGCCAGCGCACGGCGCTTGACCGAGGTGGAGCGGTGCTTGACTGACACGTGATCACCCCTTGGGTGCGGTGGGGGCCGCACGGGATCGAGGACGGGAAACGCCCCGCGCGGGCCCGAGGGGTGGCAGGGGCCCGGCCGGTGTCGACGGCCGGGGTTACGGGCCGGTACGGGGACTGAGGAGGACTCAACCGTGCTGGTCTATACCTGTCAAGCCGTTAGGGGGATACCGTGCCGCTGTTAGGGCGGAGTTAAGGGTCCGCACCGCGCGGGGCACTTCACAGCCCGGCCGCCTACCGGGCGAGCAGCAGGTTCACGTCCCCGAACTCGTGCCACAGGTACCGCGCCTGCAGCGCCTCGGCGTAGCACCGCTCCAGCAGCGGTCGCCCGGCGACGGCCTCCAGCATCAGCAGGTGGGAGGCGCGCGGCTCGTGCCAGCCGGTGAGCAGACCGTCCACCGCCCGGACCCCTCGCTCCGGGGTGATCACCAGGTCGGTCCAGCCGTCGGCGGCGCGCACCGCGCCGTCCGCGTCGGCCGCCGACTCCAGTGCCCGGACCACGGTCGTGCCGACCGCGACCACCCGGCCGCCCGCCGAGCGGACCGCTCCGACCAGCGCGGCGGTGGACTCCGGGACGTGGAAGCGCTCCGCGTAGGGCGCCTCGTGCGCCTCCGGCGAGGCCACCCCCGTGTGCAGGGTGACCGGGGCGACCAGGACCCCGCGGGCCGCCAGGTGGGCCACCGTTCGGGTGGTGAACGGCCTTGCCGCGCTGGGCATTTCGCTGCTGCCCGGGACGGCGGCGACGACCGTCTGGTACGCCTCGATCGGCCAGTCCCGGTCGACGTAGCCGTACCGGATGGGCCGCCCGTGCCGGGCCAGGTAGCCGGTGAGTCCGCCGGGCAGGTGCAGGTCGGCGTGCCACAGCCGCGGGGTGAGGGCGGCGGTCAGCCCGGCCGTGCCGCCGCCGGGCAGGTCGATCCGCAGGCCCGCGCGGGCCGGCGAGGTGCCGGGCTCGTAGTACGCGGCGGCCCCGGCGGTCGGGCGGCGAAGCTCCACCAGGTACCGGCCGTGCCGGTCCGGCTGGGCGGAGGACAGGTGCAGCACCACGGCGGCGCCCTCCGGCAGCCGCCCGGTCAGTGCGGCGGGCAGCGTCCCGGAGTCGTTGACCACCAGCAGGTCACCCGGGTCCAGCAGGGCGGGCAGCTCGTCGAAGCGGTGGTGCGCGGTGTGCGGCCCGGCCCGCCGGCCGACCAGCATCCGCACGCCGTCCCGGGCCACGCCGCGGGCCTCGGCCGGGGCCCGGGCGGAGAGTTCCGGGGGGACGGTGAAGTCGAGCCCGTCGGCGCCCCCGCCGGCGTCGGGGCGGGTGCCGCCCCGCACGGTTGCGGCCATCTCAGGCCCCGGCCGGCGCGGTGGCGTCGGCGAGGTCGGCGGCGCGCAGGCGCCCCGAGGCCGGCCGGCCGCGGACCAGGCCGAGCAGCGCGGGGACGACGGTGGCGGGCAGCGGCCGGTCGGAGATGTCCTCGCCGGGGAAGGCCTCCTGGTGCATCCGGGTGCGCATGTCGCCGGGGTCGACCGCCCAGACGCGCAGCGCGGGCTCCTCGGCGGCGAGGACCGCCGAGGCGTGGTCGAGAGCGGCCTTGGAGGCGCCGTACCCGCCCCAGCCGGCGTACGCCTCGACGGCGGCGTCCGAGCTGATGTTGAGCACCGCGCCGCCGTGCCCGCGCAGCTGCGGCAGCAGCAGTTGGGTCAGTGCGATCGGGCCGAGCACGTTGACCTCGAAGGTCTCCAGCAGCCCGGGCAGCGGGAAGTCGGCGAGGGCCGGCATCGGCGCCCCGGCGAGGTCGTAACCGGTGAGCGTGGAGGCGTTGTTGACCAGCAGGGCGGCGCCGCCGAGGCCGGCGGCGGCCGCGGCGAGGCGCTCGCGGTGCGCGTCGTCGACGACCGATCCGGCCGGGGCGGCGACCTCGGTGAGGGCCGCCTGTTCGGCCGCCGCGGCGGCGAGCTCGGCGGGGTGCCGGGCGGTGATCACGAGGCGCCAGCCGTCGCGGGCGAGCGACCGGGCGAGTTCCAGGCCGAGGCCGCGAGAGGCTCCGGTCACGACGGCGACGCGTGGGGTCGGGGAGGTGTCCATGGCACGACTCTCCCGCCGCGGACCCGCTCGGCGGATCGGCCGACGGCCCGGGGACGGGGTGGTCCGTTGGGCCTACGGCCCCCGGCGGAGCCGGGCCGCGGGCCGCCGTCCGGGGTGCGGGCGTCCACGGACGACCCTTCGGGCGCGCCGCGAGTCGCGGCCGATCACACTGACCTACCATCGGACGATCCACCCGGCGGAACCGGAAGGGCATGCTCCGTGACGATCAGCGAGGCACTGACGGTCGATCAGGCGATCGACCGGATGGAGCGGCTGCAGGCCGCCCTCCCGCCGGCGGACGGCGTCGCCGTCTTCAACCGGATGTACCTGCGGGTCACCGGGCTCGTCCGGGAGCGCCTGGGCGCCGGGTACTTCGCCGACCCTGCGGGCATGGCCGAGCTCGACGCCCTGTTCGCCGCGCGCTACCTGGACGCGGTGGAGGCGGACGGCGACGGCCGGCGGCCCGCGTCCTGCTGGCGGCCGCTGTTCGACCTGCGGTCGCAGCCCGGCATCCACCCGCTGCAGTTCGCGCTGGCCGGGATGAACGCGCACATCGAGCACGACCTGCCGCTGTCCGTGCTGGACACCTGCCGGTTGCTGGGCCACCGCCCGGAGGACGTCCGGGCCGACTACCACCGGATCAACGACCTGCTGGCGCAGGTGGAGTCCGAGGTGCGGGAGGAGCTGCTGCCGGGCGCCGAGGCGCTGCGGGCGGCCGGGCCGCTGCTGCACGTGCTCGGCGTGTGGAGCATCGACCGGGCCCGGGACGCGGCCTGGGCCACCGTGGAGGCGCTGTGGGAGCTGCGGCACGCACCGGCGGTGGAGGACGCGGTCGCCGTCGCCCTCTCCCGGTCGGTCGGCATGACGAGCCGGGCGCTGCTCACCCCGATGGAGTGACCCCGCGGGGGTGACCCCGCGGGGCGCGCGGCGCCCGGCCGCGGATCACCAGCTGGAGTGCAGCGGCTTGCCCTCGGCGTAGCCGGCCGCGCTCTGCACGCCCACGATCGCCTTCTCGTGGAACTCCTCCAGGCTGGAGGCGCCGGCATAGGTGCAGGAGCTGCGCACGCCGGCCACGATCGAGTCGAGCAGGTCCTCCACCCCGGGGCGGGCCGGGTCGAGGAACATCCGCGAGGTGGAGATGCCCTCCTCGAACAGCGCCTTGCGGGCCCGGTCGTACGCGGACTCGTCGGCGGTGCGGTTGCGCACCGCGCGGGCCGAGGCCATGCCGAAGCTCTCCTTGTACTGGCGGCCGTCGGCCGTGGTCTGGAGGTCGCCGGGCGACTCGTAGGTGCCGGCGAACCAGGATCCGACCATCACGTTGGAGGCGCCGGCCGCGAGCGCCATGGCGACGTCGCGCGGGTGGCGGACACCGCCGTCGGCCCAGACGTGCTTGCCCAGCCGGCGCGCCACGGCGGCGCACTCCAGGACGGCGGAGAACTGCGGGCGGCCGACGCCGGTCATCATCCGGGTGGTGCACATCGCACCGGGGCCGACACCGACCTTGAGGATGTCCGCGCCGGCCTCCACCAGGTCGCGGACGCCGGCGGCGGACACCACGTTGCCGGCGACGATCGGCACCTGCGGGTCGAGACCGCGCACGGCGCGCAGCGCGGCGACCATCGACTCCTGGTGGCCGTGCGCGGTGTCCACCACGAGGACGTCCGCACCGGCCTCCACCAGGGCCTTGGCGCGGCCCGCGACGTCGCCGTTGATGCCGACGGTGGCGGCGATCCGCAGCTTGCCGTCGGCGTCGACGGCCGGGGTGTAGAGAGTGGCGCGCAGCGCGTTCTTGCGGGTGAGGATGCCGACCAGGGAGCCGTCGGCGGCGACCACCGGGGCGAGCTTGCGGTGCGCCTCGTTGAGCCTGTCGAAGGCGGACCGCGGGTCGATGCCCTCGTCGAGCAGCAGCAGGTCGCGGGACATCACCTCGGCGAGGCTGGTGAAGCGGTCCACGCCCTGGCAGTCGCCCTCGGTGACCACGCCGACCGGGCGGCCGTCCTCGACCACCACGAGGGCGCCGTGGGCGCGCTTGGGCAGCAGCGACAGGGCGTCGGCGACGGTGTCGCCGGGGCTGAGGGTGAGCGCGGTGTCGTGCACCAGGTGGCGCTGCTTGACCCAGCCGATCACCTCGGAGACGACCTCGATCGGGATGTCCTGCGGGATGGCGACGAGGCCGCCGCGGCGGGCCACCGTCTCGGCCATCCGGCGGCCGGCGATCGCGGTCATGTTGGCGACCACCAGCGGGATGGTGGTGCCGGTGCCGTCGTTGGAGGAGAGGTCGACGCCCTGCCGGGAGCCCACCGCGGACCGACTCGGGACCATGAACACGTCGTCGTAGGTCAGGTCGTACGCGGGCATGAGGTCGTTCAGGAAGCGCATGAAGGGGGCTCTCTGGCTGGGCGGTAGATACACCTGGGGCGCGGTTGCGGCTCGGCCGCAGGGCGCACTCGGGCGCCCCGCACCCAACCGTCAATGCTCATCCATACCCCGCCCGAAAGCCAGTTCACGCCGGAACCTTGAAGGTCCGCACAGCGGTGCGCGCGATCACGGCAGAGAGCCTTGGAGGAACCTACGAGGGCTGATCCCCGCCATGGAGTTGAACGCGTTCAAAATATCCGCCATGATGCTCCCGCCGGGGCCGCGACCGCACGACGGGCGCGGACGGCCCGGCGGCTCGGACGAGCGGAGGGGACGAACGTGGACGGTCCGTGGAGGACGGCGGCGCCCGGGACGGCGGTCGCGGTGACGGCAGGCACGGACGGCCCGGTGCCCCGGGGCGGCGTCCGGGTCGTCCGGATCGAGGGGGGACGGCCGTGAGGCACCTGCTGCAGCGCCACCCCTTCCCGATGCGGACCCGGTTCGCGCACTCCCTGGTGCTCACCTACGCGCTGCCGCCGCAGCTGCTCCGACCGCTCGTGCCGCCGGGCCTCGCCCTCGACACCTACACCGACCCGGGCGGCACCGAGCACGGCTTCGTGGCCGCCGCCCTGGTGGACACCCGCGGGCTGCGCCCGGCCGGGCTGCCCGAGCGGTTCGGCGCCGACCGGCTGCTGACCGGCTACCGGATCTTCACCCGGTTCCCGACCCCGGGCGGGCGGACCATGCGCGGCCTGCGGATCCTGCGCAGCGACACCGACCGGCGGCTGATGGTGGCGGGCGGCAACCTGTTCTCCCGGTACCGCTACCGGCTGGCCCGGATCGACTGCCGGGTGACCGGCGGCACCCTGGAGTTCACCGTGGACAGCCGCGACGGCCGCGCCGACCTGCACGTCCGGGCCGACCTGGCGAACGCGCCCGCCCCGCTGCCGGCCGGCAGCCCGTTCGCCTCCGCACGGGACGCCCGGCGGTTCGCCGGCCCGTTGCCCTACACCTTCGAGTACGAGCCGCAGACCCGGTCGGTGATCGTGGTGAGGGCCACCCGGACGGCCTGGGAGCCCACCCCCGTCGCGGTGGAGGTGCCGACCCTGACGTTCTTCGAGCACGGCCCGTTCGCGGGCACCCGTCCGGTGCTGGCCAACGCCTTCCACGTCGCGGACATCGACTACGGCTGGGAGGCCGGGCAGCGCCGCGGCGAGGACGGGGCAGCGCGGTGAGCGCGCGGCCCGCCGCGCCCCGGCGGCCCTCGGGCGTGCGCGAGGTGGTGGTCTACAACTGGCCGATGTACGCGGCCGCCGCGGTCGCCGCGGGCGCCGCCGGACTGCTCGCCGCACGGCTGCCCCGGCGGGGCCCCCGGGGGGCGCCGGCCCGGGGGCGGGCGGGCCGCGGGGGGGGGGGCGCGCCGGCGGCCCCCCCCGCGGG
>NZ_JBHWBW010000287.1:0-10067 GCF_042735675.1 Kitasatospora sp. NPDC059571 | reverse complement strand
GGGGGGCGGGCGCGCCCCCCCCCCCACCCCCCGCGGGGCGCGCGGGGCGCCCCCCCCCGCCCCCCCGGACCGTGAGGTCCTGGGCTCAGAGCGAGTAGACCTCGTCCAGGAGCGCCTGCTGCTCGGCGGCGTGCCGCTTGGCCGAGCCGACCGCGGGGGCCGAGGAGGCCGTGCGGGCGACGCGGCGCAGGCGGGAGTCGCCGGCGCTGCGGCCGATGACCACCTGGAGGTGGTCGACCAGGTTCATCGCGACGAACGGCCAGGCACCCTGGTTGGCCGGCTCCTCCTGGGCCCAGATGAACTGGACGCCCTCGCCGTAGCGGGCGAGCTCCTCCTGGAGCTCGGCCACCGGCAGCGGGTAGAGCCGCTCCATCCGGACGATCGCGGTGTCGGTGATGCCGCGCTCGGTGCGGGCCGCCTCCAGGTCGTAGTAGAACTTGCCGGAGGTGATCACCACCTTGCGCACCTGCGCCGGGTCGACCGTGCTGTCGCCGATGACCGGCCGGAACGAGCCGGACAGGAACTCGGAGGTGGCGGACGCCGCGGCCTTCAGGCGCAGCATCGACTTCGGGGTGAAGACGATGAGCGGCTTGTGGTGCGGGTTGTGCGTCTGCCAGCGCAGCAGGTGGAAGTAGTTCGACGGCAGGGTCGGCATGGCGACCGTCATGTTGTTCTGCGCGCACAGCTGGAGGAAGCGCTCCGGGCGGGCGGACGAGTGGTCCGGGCCCTGGCCCTCGTAGCCGTGCGGCAGCAGCAGCGTGACGCCGGAGTGCTGGCCCCACTTCTGCTCGGCGGAGGCGATGTACTCGTCCACCATGGTCTGCGCGCCGTTGACGAAGTCGCCGAACTGCGCCTCCCACATGACCAGCGCGTTCGGGCGGGTCAGCGAGTAGCCGTACTCGAAGCCCATCGCCGCGTACTCGCTGAGCAGCGAGTCGTAGACGGTGAAGCGGGCCTGGTCCTCGGTCAGGTAGAGCAGCGGGGTGTAGTCCTCGCCGGTCTTGCGGTCGATGAGGACCGCGTGGCGCTGGCCGAAGGTGCCGCGGCGGCTGTCCTGGCCGGCGAGGCGGACGGGGTGGCCCTCCATCAGCAGCGAGCCGATGGCGAGGGTCTCGCCCATGGCCCAGTCGATGGTGTTGTCCTCGACCGAGGCGGCGCGGCGCTGCAGCTGCGGCAGCAGGCGCGGGTGGACGGTCAGCCACTCCGGCAGGTTGACCTGCGAGGCGGCGATCCGCTTGACCATCTCCTCGGAGATGCCGGTCTGGATGTTCACCGGGAAGTCCGCGACCGGCTTGCCGTTGGCGGCCGGGGCGGGGGCGCCGGCGGCCTCGCGGACCTCCGCGAAGACCTTCTCCAGCTGGCCCTGGAAGTCCTGCAGGGCCTGCTCGGCCTCTTCCATGGTGATGTCGCCGCGACCGATCAGGCCCTCGGTGTACAGCTTGCGCACCGAGCGCTTCTTGTCGATCAGGTCGTACATCAGCGGCTGGGTGAACGACGGGTTGTCTGCCTCGTTGTGACCGCGGCGGCGGTAGCAGATGAGGTCGATGACGACGTCCTTGTGGAACTCCTGCCGGAACTCGAAGGCGAGCCGCGCGACGCGGACCACGGCCTCCGGGTCGTCGCCGTTCACGTGGAAGATCGGCGCCTCGATCATGCGGGCCACGTCGGTGCAGTACATCGACGAGCGCGAGGACGCCGGGGCGGCGGTGAAGCCGACCTGGTTGTTGACCACGAGGTGGATCGTGCCGCCGGTGCGGTAGCCCCGCAGCTGCGACATGTTCAGGGTCTCCGCGACAACGCCCTGGCCGGCGAAGGCCGCGTCGCCGTGGACCTGGATCGGGAGCACCGGGAAGGTGGTGCCGCCCTGGTCCAGGACGTCCTGCTTGGCGCGGACGATGCCCTCGACGACCGGGTCGACCGTCTCCAGGTGGGACGGGTTCGCCGCCAGCGAGACCTTGATGGTCTCGCCGTCCAGGCCGGTGAAGGTGCCCTCGGCGCCCAGGTGGTACTTGACGTCGCCGGAGCCGTGCATCGACTTCGGGTCGAGGTTGCCCTCGAACTCGCCGAAGATCCGGGCGTACGGCTTGCCGACGATGTTGGCCAGCACGTTCAGGCGGCCGCGGTGGGCCATGCCGATGACGGCCTCGTCGAGGCGGTGCTCGGCGGCGGCGTCGATCGTCGCGTCGAGCAGCGGGATCAGGGACTCGCCGCCCTCCAGCGAGAAGCGCTTCTGCCCGACGTACTTGGTCTGCAGGAACGTCTCGAAGGCCTCGGCGGAGTTCAGCCGGCGCAGGATGCGCAGCTGCTCCTCGCGCTCGGGCTTGGTGTACGGCTTCTCCAGGCGCTCCTGCAGCCACTTGCGCTGCTTCGGGTCCTGGATGTGCATGTACTCGATGCCGACGGTGCGGCAGTAGGTGTTGCGCAGCAGGCCGAGGATGTCGCGGAGCTTCATCATCTTCTGGCCGCCGAAGCCGCCGACCGCGAACTCGCGCTCCAGGTCCCACAGGGTGAGGCCGTGCTGGACCACGTCCAGGTCGGGGTGCTTGCGCTGCTTGTACTCCAGCGGGTCGGTGTCGGCCATGAGGTGGCCGCGCACGCGGTACGCGTGGATGAGCTCCATGACGCGGGCGGTCTTGTTGACCTCGTCGTCGTGGGTGGCGGCGACGTCCGTCGCCCAGCGCACCGGCTCGTACGGGATGCGCAGCGACTCGAAGACCTCGTCGTAGAAGCCGTGCTCGCCCAGCAGGAGCTGGTGGATGGTGCGCAGGAACTCGCCCGACGCGGCGCCCTGGATGACCCGGTGGTCGTAGGTCGAGGTCAGCGTCATGATCTTGGAGACGCCGAGGCGCGCGAGGGTGTCCGGGGAGGAGCCCTGGAACTCGGCCGGGTACTCCATGGCGCCGACGCCGACGATGGTGCCCTGGTTCTGCATCAGGCGCGGCACGGAGTGCACGGTGCCGATGCCGCCGGGGTTGGTCAGCGAGACGGTGACCCCGGTGAAGTCGTCCATGGTCAGCTTGTTGGCGCGGGCCCGGCGGACGATGTCCTCGTAGGCCTGCCAGAAGCCGAAGAAGTCGAGCGTCTCGGCCTTCTTGATGGCCGCGACGACCAGCTGGCGGTCGCCGTTCGGCTTGACCAGGTCGATGGCCAGACCGAGGTTCACGTGGTCGGGCTTGACCAGGTAGGCCTTGCCGTCCTCCACCTTGTAGCTGTGGTTCATGCCCGGCGAGGCCTTGATGGCCTGGACGAGCGCGTACCCGATCAGGTGGGTGAAGGAGACCTTGCCACCGCGGGCGCGCTGCAGGTGGTTGTTGATGACGATGCGGTTGTCGATCAGCAGCTTGGCCGGGACAGCACGCACCGACGTCGCGGTCGGCACCTCCAGCGAGGCGTCCATGTTGGTGGCCACGGCCTTCGCCGGGCCGCGCAGCTGGACGAGCTCGGGTCCCTGGGCGGCCGGCGCGGGCGCCGCCGGAGCGGCGGCCTTCGGCGCGGGCGGCGCGGCAGGGGCTGCAGCGAGCGGCGCGGGCGCCTGCTGGACCGGCGCGGCCGGTGCAGCGGGAGCGGGCGCCGCCGGAGCGGCAGCGGCGGCAGGAGCAGCAACGGGGGTCGGCGTGGGGCCGACCTGGGTTGCGGCCTGGGTCACTGGAGTCACCTCGGTACCGGGCTTGTAGTCGGCGAAAAAGTCCCACCAGGCCCGGTCTACGGAGTTCGGGTCCTGGAGGTACTGCTGGTAGATCTCGTCGACGAGCCACTCATTGGGGCCGAAGCCAGTGGAGCTTGCCGAGCTGGGGGTTTCAGGGTGTGGCGACATCGGGGCAACCGCCCTCTTCCGCTTCCTTTTGGGATGGTGGACAGCGGGGATTAAGGCTACGCCTCCCACCAGTGATCGCGCAGTCCCCCCTGGCCAGGCGTCGCCCAGATCACAGTGGTAGGCCGGATTTTGGCC
The DNA here is from genome assembly GCF_042735675.1 of Kitasatospora sp. NPDC059571. Classification (NCBI taxonomy): domain Bacteria; kingdom Bacillati; phylum Actinomycetota; class Actinomycetes; order Kitasatosporales; family Streptomycetaceae; genus Kitasatospora; species Kitasatospora sp. NPDC059571. Next base: position 6,118 of record NZ_JBHWBW010000287.1, on the reverse strand, counting down.
GATTGTGTGCGTTAGAAACCCGCAGGGGCAGGGAACCGACCACCGCCGTGCAGCACCATTATCGCCCCAAAATAGGACAAGATGTCCGCCGCGAGGGGGTGCGGGGCCGGACCGCGCCGGACCGGCCCCGCTGTGTCCCAGTTGTGTGACAAATGCGCGGTTCTACGCCGGGGCGGGCGCGCCGCCCGGCAGGGTGACCTCGATCCGGCAGCCCGAGGCCGCCTCGGCGACCCGGATCTCGCCGCCGTGCAGGTCGACGGCCCAGCGGGCGATCGCCAGGCCGAGCCCGGTGCCGCCGTCGGTGCCCGGACCGAGCGCGGTCGCGGTGCCGCTGCGGCCGAACCGCTCGAAGACCCGTTCGCGGTCCTGCGCCGGGATGCCCGGCCCCTGGTCCTCGACCTGGAGCAGCAGGGCGCCCGGCGAGCCGCCGGGCCTGGCCCGGACGGTCACGGTGCCGCCCGCCGGCGAGTGCTTGCAGGCGTTGTCGACCAGATTGGCGACCACCTGGTGCAGCCGCTCCTCGTCGGCGACCGCGGTCAGCCCGCCGGGCCGCACGTCCAGGCTCAGGCGCAGGTCGCCGCGCCGGCCGTAGGCGCCGCCGGCGGTGGCCCCGTCCACGGTGACCCCGCGCAGCACGCCGTCCAGGAACGGGCGGACCTCGAACGGGCGGGCGTCCAGCGGGACGACGCCGTCGTCCAGCTTCGACAGGTCGAGCAGGTGGGTGATCAGCCGGCCGAGGCGCTCGGTCTGCTCCAGCGCCGCGCCGAGCGTCTTGGGCTCGGGCTGCACGACGCCGTCCACCACGTTCTCCAGCACGGCGCGCAGCGCCGCGATCGGGGTGCGCAGCTCGTGCGACACGTTGGCGATCAGCTCGCGCCGGTGCCGGTCCGCGGCCTCCAGATCGGCGGCCATCCGGTTGAAGGAGTCGGCGAGCTCGCCGATCTCGTCGCGGGAGGAGGTGTCCACCCGGGTGCTGTAGTCGCCGCGGGCCATCGCCCGGGCGGCGGCCGTCATGGCGCGCAGCGGGGCGGTCAGCCCGTGCGCGAGGAACTGCATGAACAGCAGCGAGGCGATCATCGAGAAGATCATGATGATCCGGATCTGCGTCTCGGACCGGATCGCGACGACCACCATCCCGGTGGCCAGGAAGACGGAGACGATCACCAGCAGGGCGAGCTTGCCCTTGATGGAACGCACCGGGTCGAACGGCCGCATGTCGGCCCACACCCGGCGGGCCGCCCGGCCGGCCAGGCCGGGGCGCGGGTGCGTCTGGGCGCTCCCGTTGCGTTGCTGTGGAAAGGTCATGGTGCCCCTGGTCCGGTTCGCACGATGGAAAGAGCGTGGGCCCCCCGGTGGCCCATGCCCTCGGCGCGCCGCCGCAGGAAAGCCTAGGAGAGCGGTGCCTCCAGGGCGTAGCCGACGCCGTGGACCGTCCGGATCCAGCTGGCGCCGATCTTCCGTCGCAGTGCCTTGACGTGGCTGTCGACCGTGCGGGTGCCGGAGGCGTCCGTCCAGTCCCAGACCTCGGCGAGCAGCTGCTCGCGGGTGAGCACCGCGCGCGGCTGTGCGGCCAGGCAGGCCAGCAGGTCGAACTCGGTCGGCGTCAGGTGGACGTCGCCCGAGCCGAGCCGGACCCGGCGCTGCACGTGGTCGATCTCCAGCTCGCCGAACCGCAGCGAGCCCAGCGCGGGAGTTCTGGCGGCCTGCTGGGCGCGCTCCACGCGGCGCAGCAGGACGTTCACCCGGGCCGCGAGCTCGCGCATCGAGAACGGCTTGGTCATGTAGTCGTCCGCACCCACGCCGAGGCCGACCAGCAGGTCCGTCTCGTCGTCGCGCGCGGTCAGCATGAGCACCGGCACCGGGCGCTGCGCCTGGATCCGGCGGCACACCTCCAGGCCGTCGAAGCCCGGCAGCATGATGTCGAGCACCACCAGGTCCGGCTGCCAGGTGTGGAAGCCGTCCACCGCGCCGGGGCCGTCGTGGGCCACGGCGACCTTGAAGCCCTCCGCGCCCAGCCGGGCCGCGATGGACTCGGCGATGGTCGGCTCGTCCTCCACCACGAGGACCCGTCGCTGTGTTCCGACCGGATTGCCACCGGTCTCCTGCTGCATTTCTGTCACGGTCACGCCACCGCCCCCAGGGCTGCGGGCCGGCCACCTGTGGGGGTGGCGGGCGCCGCGTCGTAGTCGTCTTGTTCCGTCGTGTGCTGTTCAACCGGCCTGCTGTGACCGCCGGATGCCGTTCCGCCGACGGCACCCTCACGGCGTGGATGCGCCGTGTGGTCCACGCACCCGACCCGCACTCCTGGCAGGGTACGGACACCGCGGGCGTGCCGGCAGGTGCACCGGGCATTTCCGGCCCGTGGCCGGATACCGGCCACGTCCCTGACCGGGCACGGGGCGATACCTTACCCGGCAGAAAACCCTGCTGTAACGGCGTGTACGCACGTGCACCCCGGGTTTGCCACTTACCGCTGGACCGTTCGTCCGTGAACGGACGGCAGGTACGGACCAAGCCGCGGCGGACGTTCACCGAAGCTCAAGCATTCTTCACAGCTCTTCCCCAGCGGGCTCCCAGGCAGCAAACGTATCGTGGGCACGACAAGCCGGTCGGCGTCCCCCCTGCGGACCCGCCGTCCGTGCGGGCCGCCGCATGCCCTCGGTACGTTGGACGGGGGCGCAGCAGCGCATCCCGGCGGACGGAGGGCCCATGGCGGACACCGGCGCGGTGGCGGCGACCCCCTTCGCGCGGGCGCGCGGCCTGCTGCTGCGCGCCGTGCCCACACCGCGGCGCAATCCCTTCGCGCTCGGCTACCTCTCCCTGCTGCTCGGCACCACGCTCTTCGCCCGCGCGGCCGACCCCAGGCTGGTCCACCGGCTCCAGGCGCTCTCCAGCACCGATGTGCACAACCTCACCCACCACCCGCTGCTGGCCCTGGTCACCAGCGGCTGCTGGGTGGCCGGCCCGGTCTGGACGCCCTACCTGTGGGCCTTCGCCGTCACCGTCGCCCCGCTGGAGCGCCGGGTCGGCCCGCTGCGCGCCGCCGGGGTCTTCGCCGCCGGGCACGTCGGCGCCACCCTGCTCTCCCAGGGCGTGCTGCTGGCCGCCGTGGCGCTCGGCGGGCCGGGCGCCGACGCCCTGGACGCCCTGGACATAGGGGTCAGCTACGGCGTCCTGGCCAGCCTGGGCGCACTGGCCGGCCTGCTCGCACCCCGGTGGCGGGCGGCCGCGCTGGGGGCCGCGGCCGTCCTCATCGGGCACCAGCTGCTCACCGATCCGGACCTGCTCACCGGCGTCGGCCACCCGGCCGCCCTGCTGATCGGGGTGGCGCTCTGGCGCCCGCTGCGCCGCGGCCCGAGGACGCCCCGCCGCCCGCTGCGCCGCCGTGCCGCCCGGCGCCCGGCCCGCACCGCCGGCGGCGCCGCGGCCTCCGCCTGACCCCGCCGGTCCCGCCCGGCCCGGCCTTCCGACCTCTCCGACCTCTCCGACCTCGCCGACCTGCCCGGTCGGCCGATCGCGGCCGCGGGCCGCTCCGGCCTGTCCGCGGGTGATCGCCGAGAGCGAACAGCCCGCGGGGAACATCCGGGCCCCACCAATCCTTAGTCAGGTCAACTCAACTTCGCTGACTGGGGAGAGATCATGGCATCGACGTCCACTCCGCTCACCCTGCCCGTGCTGCCGCTCGACGACGAGGTGGTTCTCCCGGGCATGGTCGTCCCGCTCGACCTGTCCGACACCGAGGTGCGCGCCGCCGTCGAGGCCGCCCGGGCCGCGGCGTCGACGGCCAAGCCCCAGGTCCTGCTGGTGCCCAGGCTCGACGGCTCGTACGCCGCGGTCGGCACCCTGGCCACCGTGGAACAGGTCGGCCGGCTCGCCGACGGCGATCCCGCCGCGCTGGTCCGCGCCGTGCGCCGGGTGCGGATCGGGGCGGGCACCACCGGCCCGGGCGCCGCGCTCTGGGTCGAGACGACCGCGTTCAAGGAGTCCGCGGAGGGCACCGCGGTGGCCGGCCGGGCCGCCGAGCTGGTCAAGGAGTACAAGGCGCTCTCCACCCAGTGGCTGCGCCGCCGCGGCGCCTGGCAGATCGTCGACCGGGTGGCCGCCATCGAGGACGTCGGCGAGCTCGCCGACAACATCGGCTACGCGCCCTTCGCCACCGCCGAGCAGAAGCTCAAGGTGCTGCTGGAGGCCGACCGCCTGGCCCGCCTGGAGTACGCGCTGACGCTGCTGCGCGAGCACCTCGCGGAGGAGGAGGTCAACGACACCATCCGCAAGGACGTCGAGGAGGGCGTCGCCAAGCAGCAGAAGGAGTTCCTGCTCCGCCGCCAGCTGGACGCCGTCCGCAAGGAACTGGCCGAGCTGAACGGCGAGTCCGGCACCGAGGAGGACGACTACCGGGCCCGGGTGGAGGCCGCCGACCTCCCGGAGAAGGTCCGCGAGGCCGCGCTCAAGGAGGTCGACAAGCTGGAGCGCTCCTCCGACGCCTCGCCCGAGGGCTCGTGGATCCGCACCTGGCTGGACACCGTGCTGGAGCTGCCGTGGAGTGTCCGCTCCGAGGACGCCTACGACATCGCCGGGGCGCGCGCCGTGCTGGACGCGGACCACGCGGGCCTGGCCGACGTGAAGGACCGCATCGTCGAGTACCTGGCCGTCCGCAAGCGCCGGGCCGACCAGGGGCTCGGGCAGATCGGCGGCCGCCGCGGAGGCGCGGTGCTGGCCCTGGTGGGCCCGCCCGGCGTCGGCAAGACCTCGCTGGGCGAGTCGGTCGCCCGGGCGATGGGCCGCTCCTTCGTCCGGGTCGCCCTCGGCGGCGTCCGCGACGAGGCCGAGATCCGCGGCCACCGGCGCACCTACGTCGGCGCGCTCCCCGGACGGATCGTGCGCGCCGTCAAGGAGGCCGGCTCGATGAACCCGGTGGTGCTGCTCGACGAGATCGACAAGGTCGGCTCCGACTACCGCGGCGACCCGGCGGCGGCCCTGCTGGAGGTGCTCGACCCGGCGCAGAACCACACCTTCCGCGACCACTACCTGGAGGTCGAGCTCGACCTGTCCGACGTGGTCTTCCTCGCCACCGCCAACGTGCTGGAGGCCATCCCCGAGCCGCTGCTCGACCGGATGGAGCTGGTGCGCCTGGACGGCTACACCGAGGACGAGAAGGTCGTCATCGCCCGCGACCACCTGCTGCCCCGGCAGCTGGAGCGGGCCGGCCTGACCGGCGAGGACGTGACGGTCGGCGAGGACGCGCTGCGCAGGCTCGCCGGCGAGTACACCCGGGAGGCCGGCGTGCGGAACCTGGAGCGCACGGTGGCCCGGATCCTGCGCAAGGTCGCCGCCCAGTCCGAACTCGGCGAGCGCGAGCTGCCGGCCGCGATCGGCGCGGACGACCTGCGGGCGCTGATCGGCAGGCCGCACCACACCCCGGAGTCCGCGCAGGAGCCCGCCGAGCGGCGCACCGCCGTCCCCGGCGTGGCCACCGGCCTCGCGGTCACCGGCGCCGGCGGCGACGTCCTCTACATCGAGGCCTCGCTGGCGGACGCCGAGACCGGCTCCACCGGCCTCACCCTGACCGGCCAGCTGGGCGACGTGATGAAGGAGTCCGCGCACATCGCGCTCTCCTACCTCCGCTCGCGCGGCGCCGAGCTGGAGCTGCCGGTCACCGGGCTGCGGGAGCGCGGCATCCACCTGCACGTCCCGGCGGGCGCCGTCCCCAAGGACGGCCCGAGCGCGGGCATCACCATGACCACCGCGCTGGCCTCGCTGCTCTCCGGGCGCAAGGTGCGCACCGACGTGGCGATGACCGGCGAGGTGTCGCTGACCGGGCGGGTGCTGCCGATCGGCGGGGTGAAGCAGAAGCTGCTCGCCGCCGACCGGGCCGGAGTCACCACGGTGATCATCCCGAAGCGCAACGAGGCCGACCTGGACGACGTCCCGGCCGAGGTGCTGGAGCGCCTCACCGTCCACCCGGTCGCCGACGTGCGGGAGGTGCTGACGCTGGCCCTGGAGCCGGCCGAGGTGCTGGTCGCCGCCTGACGGGGCGGCCCGGTGGGGGGGGGGGGGGTGTGCCCCCCCGAGAGCCAGCACCCCCCCGGGGGGGCGCCCCCCCGCCGCGCGGGGGGGT
>NZ_JBHWBW010000286.1:0-10069 GCF_042735675.1 Kitasatospora sp. NPDC059571 | reverse complement strand
GGGCCGCCCCGGCGGGCGCCGCCCCCAGACCGCCCCCTCCAACAAACCCCCCCTCTCCACCACTCCGGAAGAAAGCCCAGGAGTCACCGATGCTCCGTTCCGCCCTCCTCGCCGCGTCCCGCTCCCCGCAGGTCCGCACCGTCGTCGAGAAGTTCCCGCCGACCCAGGCCATCGTGAAGCGCTTCGTCGCCGGCGACGTCCTCGACCAGGGCATCACCGCCACGGACGAGCTGGTCGCCACCGGCCGCAAGGTCACCCTGGACCACCTCGGCGAGGACACCAAGGACGCCGGCCAGGCGGCCGGCACCGCGGAGGCGTACGAGCACCTGCTGGCCGCACTCAAGGAGACCGGTCTCGCCGCCAACGCCGAGGTCTCGGTCAAGCTCTCGGCGGTGGGGCAGTTCCTGCCCGCCGACGGCGAGAAGATCGCGCTGGAGAACGCCCGGCGGATCTGCGAGGCCGCCGCCGCGGCCGGCACCACGGTGACCCTCGACATGGAGGACCACACCACCACCGACTCCACCCTGGAGATCGCCCGCGAGCTGCGCGCCGACTTCCCGTGGCTCGGCGTCGTCCTCCAGGCCTACCTGCGCCGCACCGAGGCCGACTGCCGCGACCTCTCCGGCGCCGGCTCCCGCGTGCGCATCTGCAAGGGCGCCTACAAGGAGCCCGAGTCGGTCGCCTTCCAGGGCAAGAAGGAGGTGGACCTCGCGTACGTCCGCGCCCTCAAGGTGCTGATGGCGGGCGACGGCTACCCGATGATCGCCTCGCACGACCCGCACATGATCCGCATCGCCGGCCAGCTCGCCGAGTGGAACAAGCGCGACACCGACAGCTTCGAGTACCAGATGCTGTACGGCATCCGCCCGGAGGAGCAGCTGCGCCTCGCCGAGGCCGGCAACACCATGCGCGTCTACCTGCCGTACGGCCAGGAGTGGTACGGCTACTTCATGCGCCGCCTCGCGGAGCGCCCGGCCAACCTGGCGTTCTTCCTGCGCGCGATGGCCTCCCGCGGCTGACGCACCATCGGCTGCGGGGATTCACGGAGGGGACGGGCGTGTGGGTGCCCGTCCCCTCCGGCACGTCCGCGTCCCGGTCGTCCCGGGGCGCACCGGCCGCGCCGGGCGACGGGCGGTCAGCGCCACTCGCGCACGTCGCGCAGCTCCCCGGTGCTCAGGTCGGGCCGCCCCCACAGGTCGCCGGCCTGCGTGGCGTACACCGCCACCAGCTGCCCCTCGGCGTCCCGGTACGCGGTGTGGTAGCCGATCCGCCAGGAGGGCTCCGGCACCGGCGGCGGGGCCAGGCGCAGCCGCTCCCGGCCGTCCGCGTCGAGCACCAGCGCGTTGCTCGGCCGGGCCGGGTTGCCCTCCGGCTCCTCCACGACCAGCACGCCCGGCGGGTCCGCCAGCGCCACCACCGAGGCCGGCGGCCGCTCGAACGTCCGCTCCCCGGTGCCGTCCGCGCCGGTCCAGCGGACGGTGCGCCGCCCGGGCTCCCAGTCGATGTCCATGGCGGGTCGCCCTCCTGGTCGGGTCACGAGATCTCGACGGGATCGCCGATCGGGATCAGTCTGGCACGGTCGGCGAAGTTCAGGATCTCCAACTGGGTGGCCCCGCCGGGCAGGTGGCCGAGCAGCGGGTCGTCCTGCGGGCCGATGACGCTCTCCTGGATCCGGATCGGGTCGCCGTGCGTCGGGAACGCGTAGCGCTGCACCAGCGACACGTCCGGCTTCCAGTCGGTGCGGATCGCCAGCTGGTTGCGGACGAAGGCCTGGTTCGGCACCGTCTCGAAGGTGCCGAAGCCGCCCGGCCGGGAGACCGGCTGGCCGCGCGAGATCACCATGTTGAACGTCTCGCCGGGCCGCGCCAGCCGTGAGGTGATCGGCGAGCCGGGCACGTTGGGCGGCTCCCGCAGCGCCGGCGGCAGCGCCGCCCGGGCGTGCGGGGACAGGCCGAGGGGGTCGGTCCAGGTCTGCGGGTCGGCGACGTAGGCGTCCGGGTTGGGGGCGGGGGCGAGGCCGAGCGGGTCGGGGCTGGTGTAGCGGGCGGTCTCGGGGTCGTAGTAGCGGTGCAGGTTGTAGTGGAGGCGGGTCTCCGGGTCGAAGTACTGGCCGGGGAAGCGCAGCGGGGTGTAGGTGGTGCTGTCGGCGGGCCAGGTGGTCTGGCCCCACAGGGACGCCGTGGTGCGCCAGGCGACGGTGTCGGTGGCGGGGTCCACGAGTTCGGTGGGGGTGCCGACCAGGTCGGTGACGACGGCGAAGAAGCGCCGGTCGACCTCGGCCCGGCCGGGGGTGGCGATGGTCTCGGTCTGGGCGAGCGGGTGGAGCCCGTGGTGGTCCCAGCTGAGGGTGTGCGGGCCGGGGAGGTAGGGGGCGCGGGTGGTCTGCTCGGCGAGGGTGGCGCCGTCCCAGGTGAAGTCGGTCTGCTCGGCGACGGTCTCGCCGTCGGGCGCCAGGCGCTGCTTGGCGATCCGCCGGCCGAACGGGTCGTAGCGGTAGCGCCAGCGGGTGCCGTCGGGGGTGGTGACGTGGGTGAGCCGGTCCTCGGCGTCCCAGCCGTAGTGCCAGCTGTCGGGCTTCTTCGAGAGCCGGGTGACCTGGCGCAGGACGGTGCGGCCCGCGGCGTCGTACGCGTAGCGCACCCGGCCCGCGGTGGTGAGTTCGGTGCCGGTGTAGCCGCGCGGGCCGACGGCGGCCCGGGCGCTGCCGGTGGCGGGCCACTCGGCGTCGGTGAGGTTGCCGGCCGGGTCGTAGGCGTAGCGCTCGCTCCACCCGGCGGCGGTGACCGCGGTGACCCGCCCGGCCCGGTCGCGCTCGAAGCTGCGCTCCCCGGCGAGCAGGTCCTCGGTGCCGGTGAGCCGGCCGTCGGCGCGGTAGCTCCAGCCGCGCTGCTGCAGCACGCCGCCGGGGGCGGTGAGCCGGTGGCCGGTCAGCCGGTGCCGGGCGTCCCAGGTGGCGGTCAGGGTGAGGCGGTCCGCGTAACTGCGCGCCACCTCGCGGCCGGCGGCGTCGTGGGTGAAGCCGATGCCGCCGCCGGGGGTGTCCAGCGCGGCGGGCCGGCCCGCCGCGTCGTACGTCCAGGCGCTGGTGTGGCCGGCCGGGGTGGTGCGGTGGGTGGGACGGCCGAGCGCGTCGCGCCGGTGGGTGAGGGTGCGGCCGTTGACCGTCTCGGTGAGCAGCCGGCCGAGTGCGTCGTGGGTGCGGGTCAGTTCCGCGTCCGGGCCGGTCGCGCGGGCGAGGTTGCCGGCCGCGTCGTACCCGTAGCCGGTGGTGCTGCCGTCGGCGTCCTTGGCGGTCAGCCGGTCGAGCAGGTCGTACTGGTACCGGGTGCGCCGGCCGAGCGGGTCGAGGGTGCCGGTGATGCGGCCCGCGGCGTCGAACTCGTAGGCCAGGCTGCGGCCCTGGAAGTCCTTCTCGCCGACGAGCCGGCCGGCCGGGTCGTAGCGGTAGGCCCAGGTGCGGCCGAGCGCGTCGGTGACGCCGGTGAGCTGGAGGTGGGCGTCGTGGCTGAACTCGGTGCGGGCGCCGTCCGGGCCGGTGCGGGCGGCCAGGGTCTCGAAGTGCGTGTACTCCCACGTGGTGGTGGAGCCCGCCGGGTCGGTGTGGCTGAGGCAGTTGCCCTCGCCGTCGTACGTCCAGGTCTCGGTGGCGCGGTCCGGGGTGGTCCGGGAGGCGGGGCGGCCCTCCACCGTCCAGCTCAGCCGGGTGGTGTGGCCGAGCGGGTCGGTGACGGCCGTGGTCCGGCCGAAGGCGTCGCGCTCGTAGCGGGTGGTCGCGCCGGCCGGGTCGGTGACCTCGACCGGCAGGCCGGCCGCGTTGCACCGCAGGCGGGTGGTGTGGCCGAGGGCGTCGGTGACGGCCGCGAGGTGGCCGGCGCCGTCGTACCCGAACGCCGTGACGGCGCCGGTCGGGTCGGTGAGCGAGGTGTGCCGCCCGGCCGCGTCGTAGGTCTGCCGCCAGATCGCGCCGCCCGGTTCGGTGACGGTCTCCGGCAGGCTCAGCGAGCCCGCGTAGGTGATGTCGGCGCGCCCGCCGTCGGGACGGGTGACGGTGACCAGGTCGCCGGCGCCGTCGTACGCGTAGCGGGTGGTGCGCCCCAGCGGGTCCGTCTCGGCGAGCAGCCGGTCGTACGCGTCCCGCTCGTAGCGGGTGGTGTGGCCGAGCGGGTCGGTGACCGCGGTGATCTGGCAGTGCTCGTTGACCTGGTACGCGGTGGTGCGGCCGAGTGCGTTGGTCTCGGTGTGGGTGCGCAGGCCGGTGGCGGGGTCGGCCTCGCCGTAGCCGAAGCGGAAGTGCAGCGTGCCGTCCGCGCCGCCCTCCTCGGTGACCCGGTCGAGGGCGTCGTAGGCGTAGAGGTACCGGGAGTCGTTGCGGTCGGTCCAGGACAGGATGCGGCCGCCCGCGTCGTTGGCGAAGCGCATCGGCTTGCCGGAGGAGTTGTAGACGCCGGTGAGGTGGCCGTCGGTGTAGCCGTAGCGCACCAGCAGGGCGTCGCGGCCCGGGCCGTCGCCGTCGGCCAGGCGCAGGGCGGTGATCCGGCCGGCGTCCACGGTGGCGAGGAGCGTGTAGCCGCCGGAGTGGGTGATCGAGACGGGGGCGCCGTCCTCGTCGTAGGCGAGGTCGTAGTGGCGGCCGTGCCGGTCCCGGACCCGGGTCAGCAGGGCGATCTGCCCGCCGGGCCGGGTGGTGAACTCGCGGACCAGGCCGTCGGAGCGGTCGGTCAGGGTGTACCGGCCGGTGGCGGGGTCGACGTCGTGGTCGCGGCGGGCGCCGCCGGCGGACGCCTGCACGGGGTCGCCGGGCTCGGGGTGCGGGTAGGCCTGGACGGTGCGGTCCGGGCAGAGGTGGACCACGCCCTCCTCGTCGAGCTCCAGCCGCTCGTCGAAGGTGCACACCCAGCGCGGGCCCATCCACCGCCCGGCCAGGTACCCGGACTCGTGGCAGCGGGTGAAGGCCAGCCGCAGCGAGCCGGGCAGGGCGACGTCGACCTGGTCGATGTACATCCGGCCGGTGGCCATGTCGACCGGCTCGCCGCCGCCGCAGACCGCGTCCTCGCGCCGCCCCGCCTGCCGCGGGTGCGCGACCTGTCTGCGGCCCTCGCCGCCGTGCGTGCCGCCCCGGCCGCCGCGCCCGCCGCCGCTGCCGGAGCGCGGGTGGGGCAGGCCCTTGCCGCCCTCGCCGTGAAGGATCTTCTCCAGGTCCTTCGCGTGCCGGGCGTCGATCTCGCGGGTGTTGTGGGCGACCTTCCGCAGGTTGTCGCCGGCCTGCCGGTACAGCTTGTGCACGGCCTTGCCCGCGTCGTCCGCGAGCGTTCTGCCGAGTTTCTGCGCCCCGTGCTCCAGCGCTCTGACGATCTGGTTGCTCACTCGAAGCTCACCCCGGCGAGCTTCGAGCGGAACGCCTCCGCGTGGCCGGCCACCGTCTCGGCGTGCCGGTGCATGGTCTCGGCGTGCGCCTCCAGGGCCTCCGGGTGGATCCGGAAGCCCGTCCCGGCGCCGCCGCCCCCGGCGGAGACGCCGAGCGCGGACTCCGCGGCCTGGAAGACCAGTCCGGAGACCGCACGGCCGACCACCTCCACCAGCGGGTCCACGGCGGCCTCGACCACCTGCCCGATGATGTACTGCTCCAGCTGCTGCTCCAGGAAGTTGACCAGCCGCTTCGCGGCCTCCTCGATCGCCACCAGGGCCGCCTCGGCCGCGCCGAGCGTCGCCACCGCCGCGGCCTGGTCCGCCACGAACGCCGCCGCCAGCGCGACCAGTTCGGCGATCGCCTCGACCTTCATGCCGACGATCACGTCGGCGGCCACGTCCAGCGCGGTCGCCACCACGTGGCAGGCCTGCACCAGTTCGGTCATGTGCGAGTCGGACATCGCCGACCACTTGGCCAGCAGCGCCTCGTAGGACGCCCCCTCGTACGCCTCGGACAGCGCATGGATGGTCGCCGTCGAGTCCCGGTGGGCCTCGTCCACCCGGTCGGCGAACTCCCGGACGTGCGAGGCGAACTCACGGACCTTGTCCTCGTTCACCGTCGGCCAGTTGATACCGATGAAGCCGAGGAACGACACCACCTCGCCGGGCAGCTCGATCGCCATGACAGGACCTCCCCCGAAGACGGCGCGCGGGCACGACCGTAGGGGAGCCGGGGGCGCGGGAGAACCCCGGGACCGGAATCCGGCCGACCTTCACCGAAACCGCACCGAACGGGCCGCAGGGTCAAGAGAAGGTCATGCCGGGCCGGGAGGTGCGCCTCAGAGCATCTTCGCGGCCGGATCGACCATGCCGCGCGCGGTCTTGGCGTCCACGTACTCGCCGATGGCGGTCATCACCCACTCGCCGCTGTACTGCCGGACCAGCTTGCACATGGCGACACCGGTGCGCGGCTCGGCGTGCGTGAGGTCGAAGCGGACCAGCTCCTGGCCGCTCCCGGCGTCGACCAGCCGGCAGTAGGCGTTCTTGATGTCGGTGAACTTCTGTCCGGAGAACGAGTTGACGACGAAGACCAGGCCGCAGACCTCGGCGGGGATGCCGTCCAGGTGCACGGTGATCGACTCGTCGTCGCCGGCGCCGGCGCCCGTCAGGTTGTCGCCCGAGTGGGCGATGGCCCCGTTGAAGATCGACAGCTTCATGAACCAGGCCGTCTCCAGCCGCTTGCGCTGCGCGTCGAAGGCGATGCAGGAGGCGTCCAGGTCGACGTTGCGGCCGTGGCCGGCCGGCTCCCAGCCGAGGCCCATCCGGACGGCGGACAGGAACGGCTTGCCGCCCTTCTCCAGCGACACCGAGCCGCCCTTGGTCAGGCTGACCCGGCCCTTGTCCAGGGTCACCTTGGTCATCGACGGCGCGGCCGGGGCGGGCGGCGCCGCGGGCATCGGCGGTGCGGCGGAGACCGGGGGAGCGGCCGGGGCGGGGGGCACCGGCGGAGCGGCCTGCACCGGCGGCGCGGCGGCCGCGGCCGGCTCCGCCACGTTCACCCCGAAGTCGGTGGCGATGCCGGCCAGGCCGTCGGCGTAGCCCTGGCCGACCGCGCGCACCTTCCACGCCGGACCGCGCCGGTACACCTCGACCACCACCAGCGCGGTCTCCCGGGTGAGCCGCGGCGGGGTGAAGGTGACCAGGACCTCGCCGGTGGCGGCGTCCCGGACGGTGGCGGTCGGCTCCGTCCCGGCGAAGGTCGCACCGGCCTCGTCCAGGCTGGCGGTGACCACGATCCGGTCGATCCCGGCCGGGACGGCCGCGGTGTCGACGGTGATCGCGTCGGGGCTGCCGGCGGCGGACGGGCGGTGCGTGACGCCCGGGCCGTTCGGTGCGTTGAAGAACACGAAGTCGTCGTCCGAACGGACCTTGCCGGCCTCGGTGAGCAGCAGGCCGGAGACGTCCAGGGCCTTCGGGGCGGTCACCTCGACCGTCACCCGGGCCGCGTTGATCGGGGCGTTGCCGCCCTGGGTCAGGACCGTCGTCACGGTGCTCCTCCTCGCTCCCTCGGCCGCCCGGGCGGGGCCGGCCGTCCCCGGTTACAGCGCCCCACCCTAGGGCACCGCGGCGCCCCGCCGGCCGTGACCCGCGGTCGGCGGACACGGCCGGCGGACGCCGTCGGCGAAACGGGCTTGTCCGCTGCCGCGGGCTGGGAAACCATGCGGGAATGCCAGCTCTGCAACGAACCGAAGCCGTCGAGCGTGCCTGTCTGATCGACGTGCGCTCCACCACCGTCGCCCTGGACCTCACCCGCGGGGACCGGCTCTTCCGCAGCACGACCGTGATCCGGTTCGGCTGCGCCGAGCCGGGCGCCGACTCCTTCGTGGACGTCGAGCCGGCGGCCCTGCTGCGCGCCGAACTGAACGGCCGTCCGCTCGACGCGGCCGGCCTGGACGGCAACCGGCTGCACCTGCCCGCCCTCGCGGCCGAGAACGAGCTGCTGGTCGAGGCCGACATGGCGTACTCGCGCACCGCCGAGGGCCTGCACCGGTTCACCGACCCGGCGGACGGCGCCGGCTACGTCTACGCCTCGCTCGGCCCCGACCTGGCGCCGCAGGTGTTCGCCTGCTTCGACCAGCCCGACCTGAAGTCGCCGTTCGCCTTCACCGTCACCGCGCCCGACGACTGGACGGTGATCGGCAACGGCGCCGCCGCCCGTGCGGCCGACGGCCGCTGGGAGATCGCCCCGGTCGGCCCGATCTCCACCTACCTGGTGACCGTGGTCGGCGGCCCGCTGCACGCCGTGCACGCCGAGCACGACGGCATCCCGCTCGGCCTCTACGCCCGCCGCTCGCTCGCCGCCGAGCTGGAGCGCGAGGCGGACGAGCTCTTCGAGGTCACCCGCGCCTCCTTCGACCGGCTGCACTCGCTGTTCGCGGAGCGCTACCCGTTCGGCGGCTACGACCAGGTCTTCGTGCCGGAGTTCAACTGGGGCGCGATGGAGAACCCCGGCTGCGTGGTGTTCCGTGACGAGATGCTCTTCCGCTCGGCGCCCACCGACGACCAGCGGGCGATGCGCGCCATGGTGGTCTGCCACGAGATGGCGCACATGTGGTTCGGCGACCTGGTCACCATGGAGTGGTGGGACGACGTCTGGCTGAACGAGTCCTTCGCCGAGATGCTCGGCTACCGGATCGCCGCCGAGTCCACCCGCTACACCGGGGCCTGGACGTCCTTCGCGGCCGGGCGCAAGGGCTGGGGCTACGACGCCGACCAGCGCCCCACCACCCACCCGGTGGCCGCGACCGCGACCGAATCGGTCGCCGAGGCGCTGGGCAACTTCGACGGCATCGCGTACGCCAAGGGCGCCTCGGCGCTGCGCCAGCTCGTCCACTGGCTCGGCGACAAGGCGTTCTTCGCCGGCCTCAACGCGTACTTCGCCGAGCACCGCTGGGGCAACGCCTCGCTCGCCGACTTCCTCGGCGCGCTGGCCGCGGCCGGCGGCCGCGACGTGCCCGAGTGGGCCGACCGGTGGCTGCGCACCACCGGCGTGGACGTGCTGCGGATCGAGACCGGGCCGGACGGCGACGCCCTCGCCTCCGCGGTGCTGGTCAACGAGGGCAGCCGCCCGCACCGGGTGCGGATCGGCGTGTACGACCGGGTGGACGGGGCGATCGCGCTCCGGGAGCGGCTGGACGCGGAGGTCGGCCCCGGCGGCCGCACCCCGCTGCCCGAACTGGCCGGCGCCCCGCGGCCGGCCCTGCTGCTGCCCAACGACGGCGACCTGACCTGGGCCCGGATCCAGCTCGACGAGCACTCCGCGCAGACCGTGGCGGCCTCGCTGTCCGCCGTGCCGGACGAGCTCGCCCGCGCCGTGCTCTGGGAGCACGCCCGGGACCTGGCCCGCTCGGCCGCCCTGCCGGCCGCCGGCTACCTGGGGCTCGTCACCGCACACCTGCCCGGCGAGTCCTCGGACGCCGTCGCCGGGGCGGTGCTCCGCTTCGCGGCCGACCACGTCATCGCCCGCTACCTCGCCCCGGCCGACCGGCCGGCCGCGCTCGGCCGGCTCCACGACGCCGCCCGGGCGCTGCTGGAGCGCCCCGACGCGGGCGAGAGCCTGCGGATCGCCGCGCGCCGCAGCGCGGTGGCGACGGCCGCCGGCGACGAACGGCTCGCCGGGCTCGCCCGCTGGCTGGACGGGCAGGACCTCCCGGACGGGCTGCCGTTCGACGCCGATCTGCGCTGGTCCGCGCTGGCCGTGCTCGCCGCGGCCGGCGCCGCCGACGAGGAGCGGATCGCCGCCGAACTCGCCGCCGACCCCAGCGACACCGGTGAGCAGGGCGCCGCCCGGGCCCGGGCCGCACTGCCCGGCGAGGCGGCCAAGGAGGCCGCCTGGGAGCTGATGTTCACCCCCGGCGCACTCTCCAACCACCTGCTCTCCGCGACCGCCGACGGCTTCTGGCGCTCCGGCCCGCCGGACCTCCAGGAGGCCTACGTGCGGCGCTACTTCGAGCAGATCCCGGAGGCCGGCGAGCGCGGCGGCGCGGTCGCCCGGGCGCGGCGCCGGGGGCTGTTACCCGCGGGGTGGGGCCCCCCCGCCACCGCGGGGGGGCGGGGGTCGGGGGGTGGCGGGGGGTCGACGGGGGGAGCCAGGCGTTGCGTG
>NZ_JBHWBW010000285.1:0-10082 GCF_042735675.1 Kitasatospora sp. NPDC059571 | reverse complement strand
CCCTGCCCGCCGCGGTGACCGCGGTGAACGCGGGCGTCGGCGCCCCGGTCGCCGGCCCGCTGCTCTCGCTCACCAGCGGGCCGCTGGCGGTCACCGGGCAGCTGACCGCCGCCCAGGCAGCGGGGATCAAGCCGGGTATGGCCGTGGAGATCCTCGCCGAGACCAGCGGCACCACCGCCCGGGGCGTGGTCGGCGAGGTCGGCGCGCCCACCACCGCGCCCCCGGCCGGACAGGTGGTGGCGATCGGCGGTGCGGCCCCCGCGGTCCCCGCCGCGGGCGCGGGCGGCGGGGAGCAGGGCCAGGGCGGCCAGCCGGTCCCGGCGTACGTCCCGCTGCGGATCGAGCCGACCGGGCCGCTGCCGCCCGCCCTCGGCGGCCAGAACGTCCGGATCACCGTGCTGCGCAGCAGCACGGCCACCCCGGTGCTGAGCGTGCCGGCGGCCGCGGTCTACACGGAGGCGTCCGGGCGGACGGCCGTCACCCGGGTCGACCCGGCCGGCCGGCGGATCACTGTGCCGGTGACCACCGGCACGGACGCCGACGGGTACGTCGCCGTCACCCCGGTGCAGAGCGCCGCGCTGCAGCCCGGCGACCAGGTGGTGGTCGGCCGGTGACCGAGGTGATCCGGCTCGACGGTGTCGGGCGGAGCTTCGCCGGGCCGCCGCCGGTGACCGCCCTGCACCCGTGCGACCTCACCGTGCACCGCGGCGAGTACCTGGCGGTCACCGGGCCGTCCGGCTCGGGGAAGTCCACACTGCTGCACCTGCTCGGACTGCTCGACACCCCGACCTGCGGCAGCTACCGACTGGACGGCGTGGACACCGGGCGGCTCTCCGACCGGGACCGCTCGACCCTGCGCGGCCGCCTGATCGGCTTCGTCTTCCAGTCCTTCCACCTGCTGCCGCACCGGACCGCGGAGGAGAACGTGCTGCTCGCCCAGGTCTACAACCGCACGCCGCGCGAGCGCCGCCGCCCGGCCGCCCGGGAGGCGCTGCGACGGGTCGGCCTCGATCACCGGATCGACGCCCTGCCCGGCACCCTGTCCGGTGGCGAGCGCCAGCGGGTGGCGATCGCCCGGGCCCTGGTGAACCGGCCCGGTCTGCTGCTCTGCGACGAGCCGACCGGCAACCTCGACTCGGCCGCCGCGGCCGGCGTGCTGGAGCAGTTCGAGCGGCTCCACGCGGACGGCTTCACCCTGGTGGTGATCACGCACGACCCGGCGGTGGCGGCCCGGGCCGGCCGGGTGGTGCGGATCGCCGACGGACGGGTCGGGCCGGCGGTGGCCGACTGATGCGCCCGGTCCGCGGCACCCCCGCCGGACCGCCGTCCCGGCTCGCCCTGCGGGACCTGGTCGGCGAGGCGCTGGCCGGAGTGCTGCAGCGCCCAGGCCGGTCGGCGCTCACCGTGCTGGGCACGGTGCTCGGCATCGGCGCCTTCGTCGCCGTGCTCGGGCTCACCGCGACCGCCTCCGGGCAGATCGGCCGGCAGTTCGACCTGGCCGGTGCCACCACGGTCACGGTGACGGACAACCCGGTGGCGGACGGCGTGCCGCCGGGCGGCAATCCGCCCTCCGGCCTGCCCCCGGACGCGGACGCCCGGGCCGGCCGGATCCGCGGCGTCACCGCCGCGGGCGTCTGGTGGCGGGTCGGCTCGGACACTCTGCGGATCTCCGCCTCGCCGGACGCCGGCCCGGACGCCGGACGCGGGCTGGCCGTCTTCGCGGCGACCCCCGGCGCGGTCGCCGCGATGCGGCCCACCCTCACCGCCGGGGTCACCCTGGACCCGTTCGCGGAGTCGTCCCGGCTGCCGGTGGTGCTGCTCAGCGAGGCGGCGGCGGCCCGCCTCGGGGTGCACCGGCTGGACGCCCAGCCGGCCGTCTTCATCGACGGCCTGCCGTACACCGTGATCGGCGTCTACCGGGACGTGCAGCGGCTCCCCGACACCCTGCTCGGCATGATCGTGCCCAGCACCACCGCGCTGGACCGGTTCGGCAACCCCGGCACCGGGGAGGAGCTGGCCGCCCACCTGCTCGCCGCCACCCGGGCCGGCGCCGCGCCGGTGGTCGCCCGCCAGCTCGCCGTGGCGCTGCGCCCGGACGCCCCGCAGCTGCTGACGGTCACCGCGCCGCCCGACCCGCACACCCTGCGCGACCGGGTCACCTCCGACCTGACCGGGCTGTTCCTGGCGCTCGCCGCGATCTGCCTGGTGGTCGGCGCGGTCGGGATCGCCAACACCACGCTCGTCGCGGTGCTGGAGCGGACCCGGGAGATCGGCCTGCGGCGCTCGCTGGGCGCCCGGACCCGCCACATCGCCGCGCAGTTCCTCACCGAGTCGGCCGCTCTCGGCACCCTCGGCGGGCTGATCGGCACCGCCCTCGGGATCCTCACCGTGGTGGTGGTCGCCGCGGCCCGCCAGTGGACCGCCGTCCTCGAACCGTGGGCCACCCTGCCGGCGCCGCTGGCGGGTACCGCGGTCGGCCTGCTCGCGGGCGTCTACCCGGCGGTCCGGGCCGCCCGGACCGACCCGCTCACCGCCCTCCGCGAGGGCTGAGCCGGGTACGGAACACGGCACACCGGGCGCCGTCCGCACAAGCCCGACACGCTGCCGCCATTGGTCCGGACCGGCGAAATTCGGCCACGAGCGGTCGGCCCTCGTCCCGGCCACGGGTACGTCTGTGCGACCACCCCACCCGAGCGCCCGCCGGGTGACCGGAGCCCCGAGGACGCACCCGTATGCCGCCTGGCAACCCTGGCCGTCTCGTTCGGAGTCTGGCCGCCTTCGTGCTGCTGTCGGCCGCGATACTGCCCGCCGCCCTGGAGGTGGCGGCGCCCGCACCGTCGGCGGTGATAGGGCCGCCCGCCGGCCCGATCACGGCCGACCGCAGCGCGGCGCCCGCCCCCGACCGGGTCGACCTGCGGGCACCCGGCGCGGCCCCCAGCGTGGAGATACGCCGGACGGGCGACCCGGCCAACCGGATCACCCTCGTCCTGCTCGGCGACGGCTACACGGCCGGCCAGCAGGGCCTGTTCCGGGAGGAGGCCGACCGGGCCTGGCGGGCCCTGATGGACATCGAGCCGTTCCGGACCTACCAGAACTTCTTCAACATACGGCGGGTCGAGGTGGTCTCCCCGGTCTCCGGAATCGTCGAGGGCGACGGCGGGCGGCCCACCGACACCCCGCTCGGCATGCACTTCTGGTGCGAGGGCACCGCCCGGCTGCTCTGCGCCGACGAGGACGCCACCGCCCGCTACGCCGGCGAGGACGCCGGGCCGCAGTACCTGATAGCGCTCGCCAACTCCACCGAGTACGGCGGGGCCGGCGGCACCGGGGTGACCACCCTGTCCGGCGGCAGCCCGGACGCCGGACGGATCATCCAGCACGAGATCGGCCACACGGTCGGCGACCTCGGCGACGAGTACGACAGCGCCCCCACCGACGCCGGCTACCCGAACCTCGCCACGGTGGACGCCGACGAGATGCTGCGGTCCAAGACCAAGTGGTGGCGCTGGCTGGGCGCCACCTCGCCCGACGGCGGGGGCACCATCGGTGCCTACCGCAGCGCCAACGGCCTCTACCGGCCGACCGCGGACTCGGTGATGCGCACCCTCGGCGGCTCGTACAACCTGCCGTCCCGGGAGGCGATCATCGAGCAGATCTACCGCCGGGTGCACCCGCTGGACGGCGCCGTGCCGGCACCCGGGCCGGTGGCCGGGCACCCGCGCCTCCAGGTGAGCCCGGTGCCGCTGAGCGGGCCGCGGCAGCTGCGGGTGGACTGGGCGGTCGACGGGCGGCCGGTGGCGTCCCCGGCCCCGGACGGGACATGGCTGGACACCGCCGCGCTGGCACCGGCCCCCGGCAAGAAGATCACCGTCACGGCGACCGTCACGGACACCACCGACTGGGTCCGCGACGAGGCCTTCCGGTCCCGGTACATGACCCGCGAGGTGACCTGGACGCTGATCGGCTGACGGTCCCGGGCCGGCCGCGACGGGGCCGCGGGGGACCGCGGGAGGGCCGGTCGCGGGGTGGTTCGCACCCCGCCCGATTGGTCAGGTCATGGGATGACTAGGCTGGGTGCACTATGAGCGTGGACCCAGCCGGCCCCACACGTCCTGCCCCCTCAGCCCTCCGCCCGCCCCTCGCGGATCCCCCCGCGCTCCTTCCGCCGGGCGGCCGCGCCGCCTGGACGGCGTGGTCGGTCGGGGTCACCGTCTACCTCCTCGCGGTCGTCCACCGCACCAGCCTCGGCGTCGCCGGGCTGGACGCAGCCGCCCGTTTCGGGATCGGCGCCTCGGCGCTGTCCACCTTTGCGATCCTCCAGGTGCTGGTCTACGCGGCCATGCAGATCCCGGTCGGGCTGCTGGTCGACCGGCACGGGCCGCGCCGCGTCCTGCTGCTGGGCGTCCTGCTGATGAGCGCCGGGCAGCTGGCCTTCGCCCTCGCGACCTCGTTCGGGCCCGCCCTGGCGTCGCGCGCGGTGCTCGGCTGCGGTGACGCGATGACGTTCATCAGCGTGCTGCGGGTCGCCGCGCACTGGTTCCCCGCCGCGAAGAACCCGCTGATCGCCCAGCTCACCGGGTTGGCGGGGGTCTGCGGCAACCTGGTCACCACCGTCGTCCTCACCGAGGCGCTGCACCGGGCGGGCTGGACGGCGACCTTCGCCACCACGGCGGTCGCCGGGGTCGGCGTCTTCGCGCTGGTCGCGCTCCTGCTGCGGGAGGGCCCCGGCCACGACCGGGCCCGCCCGTCCGCGCCCCGCGCGCCGAGCCTGCCGGTCGGTGCCCAGATCCGCGCCGCCTGGGCCGAGCCGGGTACTCGGCTCGGGATGTGGGTGCACTTCACCACCGCCTTCCCCGCCAGCGCCTTCGGCCTGCTCTGGGGGCTGCCCTACCTGGTCGAGGGCCAGGGTCTCGGCCGCGGCACCGCGAGCGGCCTGCTCACCCTGCTGGTGGTCAGCAACATGGCGTTCGCGCTGTTCTTCGGGCGGGTGGTCTCCCGCAGCCCGGGCAGCCGGATGCCCGTCACCCTCACCGTCATCGGTGCCACCGCGGTGTGCTGGGCGGCCGCGCTCGGCTGGCCGCACGGCCACCCGCCGCTCTGGCTGCTCGTGGTGCTGATCACGGTGATGGGCAGCAACGGGCCGGCCTCCCTGGTCGGCCTCGACTACGCCCGCTCGTACAACCCGACCGAGCGGCTCGGCACCGCGTCCGGCATCGCGAACATGGGCGGCTTCATCGGCGCGGTGGTCACGCTGTTCGGCGTCGGCCTGCTGCTCGACGCCCTGGCCGGCCCGGACGGGGCGCACTCCGCCGAGGCCTACCGCTGGGCGTTCTGCTGGCAGTACCTGCCGTTGGCCGTCGGCACCGTGATGATCCTCCGGCTGCGGCGCCGGCTCGCCCCCGGACCGCAGGGCCGCTGACCGGCACCGGCGCCGGCACCCGGGGCGACCCGGGCACCGGCGCCGGCCGGCTCAGGCCTCGCCGATCTCCCGGAGCAGGTCCGCGATGTCGAGCGGGGCGCCGGAGAAGCGGACCCGGCCGAGCTCGCACTCGACCGTGCCGCCCGGGTTGCGGCGCTGGGCGTCCCGGGCCAGCAGCCTGATCAGCTCGACCAGCTTCAGCCGGGGGCAGCGCGGCACGGCCACGCTGCCGCGGATTCCCACGTGCTCCACACTCGGGCAGTGGAAGGACGGGCCGAACGGCGGCCCGCTGTCGTCCTGCCGGCCCGGCACCCGGAACTCCATCGCACCGTGCCGGCAGTGCACGCTGCCGTCGGAGTGGACGAGGATCCCGAGCCCGTCCTCCCGCTTGAGGTCGGCCACGATCTCCACCTGCTGCCCGATCGCCTCGGCGAGCGTCTCGGCCATCCGCTCCCGGTGGTGTCCGAGATCGGCGTCGCCGCGCCGGAGGGAGGGCAGCAGCTCGTCGGTGACCCACTCCTGGAACGGGCGGGCGGCGGGCTTCCGCGAACGCATGATCAGCCGGTAGAGACCGGCCTCGCTGACCAGGTGGAGCATCGGATTCCCGCGCCCGTATCGTTTCCCACCTGCGGAAACGTCATTACCCTCCGTTGAAGTGATGCTAATGGTCCGGCTGTTCACCGTGCGGGTGTGGCCCGCTCCGGCGATCTGGCCGGCCCGGCTCGGGTTCACCAGACGGAGGATCGCGCACACGTCCGCCGTGGCGAACCACGGCTCCCCGTCGATCATCACGACCCTGATCGGCTGTCCCGTGACCGGGAAGCCCGACGTCACCAACACCATGTCGGCCGCGTCGTCCATACCGCCCCTCCTTCACACTCGGTGATGGGCTGCACGGCTCAACGAGGCCGAACGGGTGATGGAACGGTCGGCAGGCCTCGCGCGGAGGTGCGGGGTGCGCCACCCGCGTACGGGCGGCGCGGCTGCCTCCGGTCATATGTAACGCGGGCGCGGCGTGTCGCCGGCCCGGCGCGTCACGGGGTCAGGGCGAAGTGGGCGAGGATCCGGGCGGCCAGCTCGGTGTCGCCGTCGACGCGGACGGACCGGGCGGCCGTCTCCGGGTGGATCCGGCCGCAGGCGAGCCGGTGGTAGGTCTCCCAGTCGAGGTGGAACTGGACGTCGGGGGCGAGGCCGACCGAGCCGTCCACCGAGCCGCGGCCGTCGGCGTCGACCCGGACGGTGCGCAGGAACTCCACCGCACCGGTCACGTCGAAGACGACGGTCGAGCCGGCCGGCGCGCCCGCCAGCTTGGCGACCACCTTGGGCAGGCCCTGCACCAGGTAGTCCCGGGTGACCAGGGCGGCGGGGGAGTCGAGGTTGCCGGGCTCGCCCAGGGCACGCCGCAGGTCCTGCTCGTGCACCCAGACGTCGAAGGCGCGGTTGCGCAGCAGCTCCGCGTACGGGAGGTCGCGGGAGAGCGGGCCGGCCGGCCAGCGCACCAGGTCGCCCGGCTCCTGCCGGGCGTTGCGCAGCGCGCGCGAGCGGCGGATGACGGTGTACTCCAGCTCGCTGGTGATCTCGACCGGGGTGTGGCAGCGGCGCTTGTCGACCGGGAGCTCGACGTACCGCGCGAACTCGGTGCTGATGTGGCGCAGGTCCCGGGGGAGCGAGTGGATCGGGCGCGGATCGCCGAGCAGTTCGGACTCGACGGCGATGATGTGCGAGACGACGTCCCGCACCGACCAGCCGGGGCACTCGGTGGGGCGGTTCCAGGAGTCGGTCGGCAGCGGAGCCAGCAGCTCGGATATCGACTCGATGGACTGCGTCCACGCGTCGGTGTAAGCCTGCACGGTCTGGTTGTCCGTCACGGGTATCTCCGGCCTCCGTCAGCTCCTGACACGCGCTGCCCGTGACCACCGGGACCTGGGGGCACGAGTGCTACCCGCACGTTACGCTGTCGGGTCACAGCAGGGCAGCGCTTTCAGGTGAAGATCGTAGGACTCTTGCCGTGGACGGTGGTACTGTGCGCGCTTCATTGATCCAACTCGCGGTCTCCGACGCCGAGCCGGCCGCCGAGCGGCGGGCCCGCGCCGCTGCGCTGGTACGCGCCCAGGAGGGTGCGGACCTGGTGGTCCTGCCCGAGCTCTGGGCGCTCGGCGGCTTCGCCTACGACTCCTGGGCGACCGGTGCCGAACCGCTGGACGGGCCGACCGCGGAGGCCATGTCGTCCGCCGCCCGGGCCGCCGGGGTCTGGCTGCACGCGGGATCGATCGTCGAACGCGACCCCGACGGGCCGATCTACAACACCTCGCTGCTGTTCGCGCCGGACGGCGAGCTGACCCACACCTACCGCAAGATCCACCGGTTCGGCTTCGACAGCGGCGAGGCGGTCGCGATGGGGGCCGGGCAGGAGATCGTCACCGCCGCCACCCCGTTCGGCCGGCTCGGTCTGGCCACCTGCTACGACCTGCGCTTCCCCGAGCTGTTCCGGGCCCTGCTGGACGACGGCGCCGAGCTGCTGGTGGTGCCGGCGGCGTGGCCGGACCGCCGCCGCGAGCACTGGACGCTGCTGGCCCGGGCCCGGGCGGTGGAGGAGCAGGCGTTCGTGCTGGCCTGCAACACCGCGGGCACCCACGGCGGTGTGCCGCAGGCCGGGCGCAGCGTGGTGGTCGACCCGTGGGGCCATGTGCTGGCCGAGGCCGGCCCGGCCGAGGAGGTGCTGACCGTGGACTTCGACCCGGCCGAGGTGGGCAAGGCCCGCGCGGGCTTCCCGGTCCACCGCGACCGGCTGCTCGGCATCCCCGCGCCCGTCCAGCGCTGACCCCGCACCGTCCCTCCCGTTCGGCCGGCGTCGGCCGGCCGGTCCGGCCCGGACCGGGTGCGTCCGGTATGGGCGTCGATGGGGGACTTGTGCGGTCGGGGGTGGCGTTTGAGAAGATGAGCAGCCATCGCGTTCCGGCGGTGGCCGGCGGCGACCGGAGGAGGAGGGGTGGCCCGCATGCACGGCACGGGCGAGGGCCGTCCCCCGATCCAGCGCAACAGCCTGCGCGAACAGATCGCCGACGCGCTGCGCGAGGAGATGATGGCCGGACGCCTGGCGGCCGGCCGCAACTTCACGGTCAAGGAGGTCGCCGAGCTGTACGGGGTGTCGGCCACCCCGGCCCGCGAGGCGATGGTCGACCTGGCCGCCCAGGGCCTGCTGCGCACCGAGCACCACCGGGGCTTCACCGTGCCCGCCTTCACCTGGCGGGACTTCCTGGAGATCTTCGAGGCCAGGGCGCTGCTGACCGACAGCGCGCTGCGCCAGCTCACCCCCGGTTCCGGCCGCCCGGAGCGGCCGCGGAGCCGCGACTGGTCCCGGCTGCCGTCGCTGCGCCGGCGGGCGGAGGCGGCCGCCCGGGCGTCCCGGGCCGGCCAGCTCGACGTGCTGGTCGGCTGCGACCTGCGGTTCTGGCAGGAGGCCGCGGCACTGCTCGGCAACGCCCGGATCGCCGAGTACCTGGGCTGGCTGCGGGTGCAGTCCTGGATGTTCGCCGCGCCGTACCTGCGGCGCAACGGCGACCTGCGCGGTGTGTGCTGGGACCGGCACGGCCAGCTGGTCGACCGGATCGAGGCCCGCGACGTGGCCGGCGTCCACCAGCTCGTCAACGACTACAACCTGTTCACCGTCGAACTGCTCGCCCGGCTGGCGGGCGAGGAGCTGACCTCGGTGCCGGTGCTGGCCCTGCTGCGCATGCCCGTACCGGGGGCCCGGGCGGCCGTCCCGGAGCCAGCCGTGGATCCGGGGCACGGCCGGGTGCCGCTGCCCCGCTCGGTTCCGCCGGGGCGGTTCGGCCGGCCGGTGCGCCCGGCGGGCGGCGACGGGACGGCGGCGGGTTGAGCCGGACGGGTGATGGCGCGCTGCCGGTAGGGTGGCGATCGTTCCCCGTCCAACCGCCGGCCGCCGCGGCTGCCGACCACCGGAGAGGATGAGCCGGCCCATGGCCTGCGACCTCTGGCTCGTCCCGCTCGTGGACGTCCTCACCCACAGCCCGGACAACCCGTTCCGGGAGGACCTCGACCGCTACAACGCGGTGCTGGCCGGCCACGGGCTGCCCGCGGTGCCGGTGCACGGCTACACGCCCGGTATGACCGGCGACGTCGAGCCGATAGCCGCCTTCGACTACGACTCGCTCCACTTCCTGCGCCGGGCCTACCTGTTGGGCGTCACCGGCTTCCAGATCACCCCGGTGGACGCGCTCGGCGGCGACTACGAGCAGCTGCTGGAGATGTTCGAGTCCACGGCCGAACTCTCGCACCTGGTGTGGCACTTCGACCACGCCGGCGCGTACGTACCGGTGGACTTCCCGGCCCCGCTGGTGGACGACGGTCTGCTGGCGGCCGGTGGCCCGCTCGGCTCCTCGTACGGGTTGATCCGTGAACTCCAGGCAGTGGCGCCGGTGTTGGGCATCGATGTGCTGAACCCGCCGATGCCGACCCGGCCGCTGTCGCCGACCGGCCTGGAGCAGCCGTTCGCCCCGCCGCTGGACGACGTCCACCCGTATGCCCGGGAGCGGCACGCCTGGGCCGGGCTCTACGCCGCGGCCACCCGCAGCCTCACCCAGGGCTCGATGATCGTCTTCGCCTGACCGGACGTGCCGAGGGGCGGGCCCGACGGCGGGCC
>NZ_JBHWBW010000284.1:0-10083 GCF_042735675.1 Kitasatospora sp. NPDC059571 | reverse complement strand
CTCCATTCTCCCTGATCACCGAGGTCCGTACGGACGCCGCGGCTCAGCCGGTCTTCTTCTTCCCCGTCATGGCCCCCAGCAGCACCAGCAGCAGCGGGGTGCCGGCGCCGCCGAGGTCGCGGACGACGGCGAGGTCGGCCTCGGCCGGCTCGGCGCCCTCCGCCACCACCGCGGCCGCCTCCAGACCCTTGGCACCGCCGGCCACGGCCATCGCCACGGCCGCCTGGACGGCGCTGAGCCGCAGCGACGGCAGTTCGACGCTGCCGGCCACGTAGGTGCGGCCGGTCTCGTCGCGCACCGCGGCGCCCTCCGCGACGCCGTTGCGGGCGCGGATGGAGCGCGCCAGCGTGATGATCTTCTTGTCCTCGGGGTCCAGATCGGTGAGATCGCTCATGAGGCCTGAGCATAGGCGCTCGGCCCGGTCGGACCGCGTCCCGGTCCGAAGGCCGGGAGCGGGGCGCACAAGGGCCGGGACCGCCCGTGGCGGCCCCGGCCGGGGCGTGCGGCCGTCAGTGGCCGATCGGGTTGGGCGGGCCGGGCCGGATCACCTTGACGAAGGTCTTGGGGCCGGAGGGCATCGGCGCGGCGTGCTCCTGCCGCTCGCGCCAGTACGGGTTGTCGTGCGGCAGATGACTGCTCACTCTGCCGTACATCCCGAAGGTCACCACCGCGAACCCGAAGGCGAAGCTGAAGATGACGTTCGGGAGCTCGAACGCCAGCCGGTTGGCGCTGCTGTCCAGCACCATCAGGCCGACGAAGCCGGCCAGGATGAAGATCAGGCCGACGATCATGTTGAGGGTCGACGCGAAGTTGCCCCCGATCACCGCACCGATGATGAGGATCGCGCCGAAGACGATGGACAGGACGCTGAGCGCGCCGTTGCTCGACAGGCCGAGGGTCTGCTTGCCCTGGGTGTCCAGGAAGCCGACGTGGTCGAACAGGCCGAGGATGCCGAAGACCATCAGGAACACGCCGCCCAGACCGGCGCCGAACCGGTAGACGGTGGCCAGCCTGTGGTCGACGGGGAGTTCGTCTTGCAGTTTCACCGCTGCCTCCGCCGTGCGTCAGCCGTGCTCGGCCCGGTGGAAGGGGACCTCGTGCAGGTACAGCGAGCCGCACTGCTGGCAGGTTCGCAGCCCCGTCCCCCAGTCCGTTTCGGGCCGGGTCTCGGCATCGGGTTCGATCTTCGCGCCGCACATGCCCTCGGTGGCGCCGGCGGTCCGGACGATGTGCCATCTCCTGACCTCGCCGGACCGCCCGGCCGGGCCGTACTCCGCGCGCAGTTGATGCGTCATACCTTCCATGGTGCAAACGGTTCGGTCCGCACGGCAAGCGCGGCGGGCCTGCACCCGAAACACGTGCGGCCCCTCACCGGGAGGGGCCGCACGTGCACGCAGGGCCGCTACGGGGCCTCGGCGTGGTCGGCCTCGGCCGGCTGCCGGACGGGCGCGGCGACGATGGTGCCGATCCGGTTGCGGCGGCCGGCCGAGCTCTCGGCGCGCAGCCGGATCGCCACCAGGTCGGTGACGTCCTCGTCCGGGACGGGCACGTCGCAGGACGAGCCGGGGATCGGCACCCGGCCCAGGCACTTGGCGAGCAGGCCGCCGACGGTCTCGACGTCCTCGTCCTCCAGCTCCAGCCCGAACAGCTCGCCGAGGTCCTCGACCAGCAGCCGGGCGGTGATCCGGTACGAGCCGTCGCCGAGGTCCTCGACCGGGGCGATCTCCCGGTCGTACTCGTCGGTGATCTCGCCGACGATCTCCTCCAGGATGTCCTCGATGGTGACCAGGCCGGCCGTGCCGCCGTACTCGTCGATCACGATCGCCACGTGCGAGCGCATCTGCTGCATCTCGCGCAGCAGGTCGGCGGCGGGCTTGGAGTCGGGGACGAAGACGGCCGGGCGCATCACCTGGCCGACCTGCTCCGACTCGGCCTCCCGGTTGACGTGGGTGCGGCGGACGAGGTCCTTGAGGTAGACGATGCCGACCACGTCGTCCTCGTTGTCGCCGACCACCGGCATCCGGGAGAAGCCGGAGCGCAGGGCGAGGGTGAGCGCCTGCCGGACGGTCTTGTGCCGCTCGATCATCACCAGGTCGGTCCGGGGCACCATCACCTCGCGGACGATGGTGTCGCCGAGCTCGAAGACGGAGTGCACCATGCGGCGCTCGTCGTCCTCGATCAGGTCGTCCTTCTCGGCCAGGTCGACCAGCGCCCGCAGCTCGGCCTCGGAGGCGAACGGGCCCTCCCGGTAGCCCTTGCCCGGGGTGAGCGCGTTGCCGAGCAGGATCAGCAGCCGCGGGATCGGGCCGAGGATCCGGGCCAGCGGCAGCAGCACGTAGGAGGCGGTGGTCACGGTGGTCAGCGGGTGCTGGCGGCCGATGGTCCGCGGCGAGACGCCGACCGCCACGAACGAGACCAGCACCATGACGCCGACCGCGAGCAGCACGGCCTGCCAGGTGCTGTCCAGGCTGCGGACGCAGACCACGGTGACCAGCACCGCGGCGGCCATCTCGCAGGCCACCCGGATGAGGGTGGCCAGGTTGAGGTAGCGGATCGGGTCGGAGGCGAGCGTCAGCAGCCGGTCGGCGCCGCGCCGGCCGGCCCGGACGGCCTCCTCGGCGCGGAACCGCGACACCCGGGAGATGCCGGCCTCGGCACAGGCCGCGAACCAGCCGACCACGACCAGCAGCAGAGCCCCGACGAGGAAGCTCGTACTTTCACCACTCACAGACGGCCGGCCCTCAGTGGACGGTCGGCGCCGGGGAGATCCCGGTCAGCCCCCGGCCGGAGCGCCAGTCGTCCAGGATGCGCTTCTGCAGCCCGAACATCTCCTGCTCCTCCTCCGGCTCCTCGTGGTCGTAGCCGAGGACGTGCAGCACCCCGTGGACGGTGAGCAGCTGGAGCTCCTCGTCCATGGAGTGCTTGGACGGCGCCGCCAGGCCCTGCTGCTTGGCGACCTCCGGGCAGAGCACGATGTCGCCGAGTAGGCCCTGGGGCAGGTCCTCGCCCTCCTTGCCGGGCCGCAGCTCGTCCATCGGGAAGGACATCACGTCGGTGGGGCCGGGCAGGTCCATCCACTGGACGTGCAGCTCCGCCATCGCATCGCTGTCGATGAGGATCACGGAGAGCTCGGACTGCGGGTGGATCCGCATCTTGTCGAGGGCGTAGCGGGCGATGTCGAGGATGGCTTCCTCGTCGACGTCCCACCCGGACTCGTTGGCGATGTCGATCGACATGGAGGGCTTGTGACTCAGCTTTCGGTGCGATGGGACTGGCGCGGGGCACGGGCGCCCCGGCGCTGGACGGGTTTGCGGCTGTTCGGACCGGCGGACTCCTCGGCCTCCTGCAGGGCGTCCCAGCGCTCGTACGCGTCGACGATCCGGCCGACCAGCTTGTGCCGGACGACGTCGGTGCTGGTCAGCACCGAGAAGTGGATGTCGGGGACGTCGGCAAGGATCTCCTGGACGACCTTGAGGCCGCTGCGGGTGCCGCCGGGCAGGTCGATCTGGCTGGTGTCGCCGGTGACGACCACGCGCGAGTTGAAGCCGAGCCGGGTCAGGAACATCTTCATCTGCTCGGGCGAGGTGTTCTGGGCCTCGTCGAGGATGATGAAGGCGTCGTTGAGGGTGCGGCCTCGCATGTAGGCGAGCGGCGCGACCTCGATGGTGCCGGCCGCCATCAGGCGCGGGATGGAGTCCGGGTCCATCATGTCGTGCAGCGCGTCGTAGAGCGGGCGCAGGTACGGGTCGATCTTCTCGTAGAGGGTGCCGGGCAGGAAGCCCAGCCGCTCCCCCGCCTCGACGGCGGGCCGGGTCAGGATGATCCGGTTGACCTCCTTGGCCTGGAGCGCCTGGACCGCCTTGGCCATCGCCAGGTAGGTCTTGCCGGTGCCCGCCGGGCCGAGGCCGAAGACGATCGTGTGCTTGTCGATCGCGTCGACGTAGCGCTGCTGGTTGAGGGTCTTGGGGCGGATCGTGCGGCCCCGGTTGGAGAGGATGTTCGCCGTGAACACCTCGGAGGGCGCCGGGTGGTCCGGGTTGTCGGCAGCGCTCCTGAGCATGGCGATGGAGCGCTCCACGGCGTCCTCCGTCAGGGGTTGGCCGGTGCGCAGCACCAGCATCATCTCGTTGAAGAGCTGCTCGACCAGCCGGATCTCCGCGCGGTCGCCGGTGGCGGTGACCTCGTTGCCGCGCACGTGGATGTCGGTCTGCGGGAAGCCCTGCTCGATCACTCGCAGGAGCGAGTCGGCCGCACCCAGCAGCGTCACCATGGGGTGCTTCTCAGGGATCACGATCCGGGTGCTGGCCGCCGCCTCTCGGCGCGGCTGTCCGTTCGTACGGGTCTGCGGTGTGTCACTCATGGGTCGGCGCTGCGGCCTGCCTCATCCCCATCCTCGACTCGGGGTGCAGCTCGGTCTCTCCGAGGTCACCAGGGTACGCCGCGGCACTGATCGCCGCGGCGGCGCGGCGGTGCCCGACGGCGGGCGGATTCGATGGTGGGCCAGACGCCGCGGCGATGCGAATGGTTTTCCGCACGGGCCGCGGCCTCAGGCCCGGCGCCGGGGGACCGGGACCCGGGCGAGGTCCTCGGCCACCACGATCTCGCCGTCGAAGTGCTTGCGGGCCTCGGCCAGGTGCTGGTCCAGGTGCGGGTAGCGCTGGGAGAAGTGGGTGAGGACCAGGGTGCGCACGCCCGCGTCGGCGGCCGTGCGGGCCGCCTGCACGGCGGTGAGGTGGCCGTGCTCCTGGGCGAGGTGGGCGTCGGCGTCCACGAAGGTCGCCTCGATCACCAGCAGGTCGGCGCCGTCGGCGAGCTCGGCGACGCCGTCGCAGAGCCGGGTGTCCATGATGAAGGCGAAGCGCTGGCCGGGGCGGCGCTCGCTCACCTCGTCGAGGGTGACCGTCCGCCCGTCGAGTTCGATCCGGCCGTGCTGCTGGAGCGCGCCGACGGCCGGGCCGCGCAGTCCGAGGGCGGCGAGCCGCTCGGGCAGCATCCGGCGGCTGTCCGGCTCGGTCAGCCGGTAGCCGAAGGACTCCACCGGGTGCGAGAGGCGGACGGCGGAGAGCTCGAACGGTGCGCCGGGCGCGGGCAGCGGGCCCGGCTCGGCGATCGGGCGGGTGCGCAGCTCGGCGGTCTCGTGGAAGGCCGAGGCGTACCGCAGCCGGTCGAACCAGACCTGGCCGGACGCCGGGTAGTACGCGTCCACGGGGTGCGGCACCCGGTCCAGGCTCATCCGCTGCACCACGCCCGCCAGGCCCAGGCAGTGGTCGCCGTGGAAGTGGGTGACCGCGATCCTGGTGATCTGGGTGGCCGAGACGCCGGCGTGGAGCATCTGGCGCTGGGTGCCCTCGCCCGGGTCGAAGAGCAGGCCCTCGCCGTCCCACCGCAGCAGGTAGCCGTTGTGGTTGCGGTGCCGGGTCGGCACCTGGCTGGCGGTGCCGAGGACGACGAGTTCGCGCTGCGACACTTCAGACCAGGCCCTCGCGCAGCGGGACGCCGCCCAGGACGTGCACATGGGCGTGGAAGACGGTCTGGCCGGCGCCGGCGCCGGTGTTGAAGATCAGCCGGTAGCCGTGGCCGTCGATCTTCTCGTCCTCGGCCACCCGGCCCGCCTCGACAAGCAGCTCGGCGGTGAGCTCCGGCTCGGCGGCGGCCAGCTCTGCGGCGTTCGGGTAGTGGACCCGCGGGATCACCAGGACGTGGGTGGGCGCCTGCGGGTTGATGTCCCGGAAGGCCACCGTCCGCTCGGACTCGCGCACGACCGTCGCCGGGATCTCGCCCGCTGCGATCTTGCAGAACAGGCAGTCGGGCTGCGGCTCACCGGCCATGACGCTCACTCCTCTGGCTGGACCCTGGTACTGACGGTCCGCAGCCTATCCGAGGCGTTCGCGCAGGTGCTTCCACCGGACGATCAGGACGCCCTCCAGGTCGTCCGGCGCGTCCACCCGGTCGCGCGAGTCGAGAACGGTGCTGACGACCGCGACCACCAGGCCGAGCAGACCGGCGACGAACCAGCGCCGGGTCAGCCGCCAGGTGTCGGGGCGGCCCCCGTCGCCCTTGCGCACCACCCGGGTCGCCACCAGGAACTTGCCCGCGCTGCACCCGGTGAGCCGGGCCAGCACGACCTGGTTGGCGAAGGACACCGCGATCGGGACGAGGATCACCAGCACCGCCCAGAGCTGCGGCGCCCGGGTGGCGGCGACCACGCCGGGCACGACCGCGACCACGAAGTCCAGCAGCCCGCCGAAGCCCCGCCGGTACGCCCCGGCCTGCGGCGGCACCCCCCGGTGCGGGCCGCCCTGCGGCGCACCGCCGTACGGCGGCTGCGGGTACGGGGGCTGCGGGTACGGGGGCTGCGGGTACGGCGGGTACGGCTGCGCGGGGTACGCCCGGCCCGGGTCCGGCTGCCCGGGCGGGTACGGCTGTGCTCCGTACGGTGCGCCCGGCTGCCCCTGCGGCGGCTGCTGATAGCCCTGCCCGTACCCCTGCGGATAGCCCTGCGACACGTCCACCCCCGACGATCGGTCGTCCGACGGTTCGTCATCCTACCGACGGGTGCGGGGGCGGGAGGCGAGGCCTCCCGCCCCCGCCCGGTGCTACGCCCCCGGTACCGGCGGGGCGGTGCGGGCCGGGCGCTCGGCGAGCGCCGCGAGCGCCAGCCGGACGCCCTCGGCGAGCTGCGGGTCGCGGCCGGCCGCCCAGTCGTGCGGGGCGATCTGCACCTCGACGTCCGGGTCGATGCCGTGGTTCTCCACGCCCCAGCCGTAGCCCTCCAGCCAGAAGGCGTACTTGGGCTGGGTGATGCCGGTGCCGTCGACCAGGGCGTACTTGCCGTCGATGCCGATCACGCCGCCCCAGGTGCGGGTGCCGACCACCGGGCCGATCCCGAGGGCCTGGATGGCCGCGTTGACGATGTCGCCGTCCGAGCCGGAGAACTCGTTGGCCAGCGCCACCACCGGTCCGCGCGGGGCGTCGCCCGGGTACGGCTCGGGGTTGGCGAGGTCGCGGCCGCGGTCCCAGCCGATGATCCGCCGGTTCAGCTTCTCGATGATCAGCTGCGAGGTGTGGCCGCCGCGGTTCTCCCGCAGGTCCACCACGACGCCCTCGCGGGCCAGCTCGACCCGCAGGTCGCGGTGGAGCTGCGCCCAGCCGGAGCTGACCATGTCGGGCACGTGCAGGTAGCCGAGCCGGCCGCCGGACAGCTCGCGCACCGCCGCGCGCCGGCCCGCCACCCAGGCGTGGTAGCGCAGCGCCACCTCGTCGGCGAGCGGCCCCACGACCGGGTGCCGCTGGACGCCGTCCTTGCCGGCCACGGTCAGTTCGACCGGCTGCCCGGCGGTGCCGGCCAGCAGCGGGGCCGGTCCGGTCACCGGGTCGACCGGGCGGCCTTGGCCGGCCAGCACGGCGTCGCCGGGCCGCACCGCCGCGCCCGGCGCGGCCAGCGGGGAGCGGGCCCGCGGGTCGGAGGACTCGCCGGGCAGGATCCGGTCGATCCGCCAGCCGTCGCCGTCGCGGACGAGGTCCGCGCCGAGCAGGCCCTGGCGGCGGGCGGCGTCCGTGCCGCGGCCGGGCGGCGTGACGTAGGCGTGCGAGGTGCCGAGTTCGCCGACCGTCTCCCAGAGCAGGTCGACCAGGTCGTCGTGGGTGCCGACGCGGTCGACCAGCGGGCGGTAGCGGTCCAGCACGCCCGCCCAGTCGACGCCGTTCATGTCCGCGCGCCAGAAGTTGTCGCGCATGATCCGGCCGTTCTCGTCGAACATCTGCCGCCACTCGGCGGCCGGGTCGACGGTGACCCGGATCCGGCCGAGGTCGACGTCCAGGTCGTCGTCCTCGCCGGCCTTGCGGTCGGCCGGGACGATCCTCAGCCGGGTGTCGTCGAGCACGGCGAGCCGGCTGCCGTCGCCGCTGACCGCCCAGCCGTCCAGGGCGCCGACCAGCTCCTCGGCGCGGCGCTTGCCGAAGTCGAAGCGCTCCAGCACGGGGCGGGCGTGGTCGTCCTCCAGCGAGGCGGCGCTGTCGCCGAGTTCGCCGAGCAGCGGCAGCCGGGTCCACAGCACGCCGTCCTTGGCGGCGTGCAGGCTCCCGAAGGAGCCGCCCTCGACCGGGAACGGCAGGATCCGGTCGGCGATGCCCTCCAGGTCGACCCGGGTGGGCTCCGGGGCGGCGTCGGCGGACTCGCCCGCCTCCTTGGCGTCCTTGCCGGCCGCCTTGGCGTCGTCGTCCTCGCCGCCCGCCGGGCGCCCGGCGCGCTGCGGGCCGAACGGTGACGGGGTGTCGGCGGCCAGGGTGATCAGGTACGGCCGGCAGCCGGTCGGGAACGACAGGTCGAAGGAGTGCGCGTCGTACACCGGGTCGAAGTTGCGCACGGAGAGGAAGGCCAGGTGCCGGCCGTCCGCGGTGAAGGCCGGCGAGTAGTCGAGGAACCGCTGCTGGGTGGCCTCGCTGACGGTGCGGCTGGTGAGGTCGGCCAGCATGATCTGGCGCAGCGACCAGGGCCCGAGCACCGGCCGGGACCAGGCCAGCCAGCCCGAGTCGGGGCTGAAGACCAGGCCGCTGACCTCGCCGTTCTCGCTGCGGTCGAGTTCGTGGACGGTGCCGTCGGAGAGGGCGACCAGCAGCACCCGGCCGTCGTGCGAGGCGATCGCGAGCTGCTTGCCGTCCGGGGAGACCGCGAGGTCGAGCACCCGGCCGAGCCGGCCGGCGGCCAGCCGGCGGCGCTCGGCCTCCAGCACGGCGGGCGCGTACTCGACGGCGTCGTCGCCCTCGGCGTCGGTGATCCAGACCGCGCCCTGGCCGCCGTCGGCGCCGGGGACGACGCGGACCAGCCGGGACCGGGTGCCGGGGGTGTCGTCCAGCACCCGGGCCGGGCCCTCCCGGTGGGTCACCCAGTGGACGGTGCCGCGCACGACCACGGCGCTGGCCCGGCCGGTGCGGTCCGGTGCGACCGTGGACAGCTGCCCGGCGGCCGGGGTCGGGTGGGGCTGGCGGCGGGTGCGCGGGCCGGCCGGGCGGACGTCCAGGCGGCGCGGCTCGGCGCCGTCGAGGTCGTCGAGCAGCCACAGGTCGCCGGCGCTGTGCCAGACCACCCGGCGGCCGTCGGTGGAGGCGTTGCGGGCGTAGAAGCCGTGGTCGGTGTGGCGGCGCAGGTCGGAACCGTCGGGGAGGCTGGAGTACAGCTGGCCGGTGCCCTCGTGGTCGGACAGGAAGGCGATCCGGCCTCCCGCCCAGAGCGGCGACTCGACGTTGCCGTCGAGGTCGGCGTGCAGCCGCCGGAACTCCTCGCCGCCGGCCTCCCGGCCGCCGATCCAGAGCTTGCCGACCGTGCCGCCGCGGTAGCGCTTCCAGTGCGCGGGCTCCCGGCTGAACGCGGAGAGCAGCAGCGCCCGGTCGCCGTCCGGCTCCAGCGCCAGCCCGCCGATCGGCCCGTACGGCAGCCGGGTCGCCTCGCCGCCGTCCAGCGGGACGGCGAAGGCCCAGGTGCGGCGGAGCGTGGCCTGGCCGGCGGTGGTGACGGCGATCGGGCGGCCGTCGGGCGTCCAGCCGCGCAGCGCGGTGCGCGGGCTGCCCCAGTGGGTGAGGCGGCGCGAGGGCCCGCCGTCGGCGGGGGCGACGTGGATCTCGGGTGCCCCGTCGCGGGTGGAGGTCCAGGCGACGTGCTGCCCGTCCGGCGAGAAGCGGGGATGGCCGACCGGCGTCTGGTCGGCCGTCAGGCGCCAGGCCCGGCCGCCGTCCAGCGGTGCCAGCCAGACGTCGTCCTCGGCGACGAAGGCGACGAGGTCGCCGTGCAGGTGGGGGTGGCGCAGGTAGGCGCCCGTGGAGGTGCTCTGCGGTTCGGTCACAGCGCCACCCTAGGCAGCCGCCGGTCGCCGTGCAGGGGGTTTCGGGGTGCGGGCCGGAACCCGGCCGGGCGGCCGCCGGGGGGGGGGCCGGCGGGGCGGGGGGCACCGCGGGGGGGGGGCCGGGGCCGTGTCCGGGTAGGTCCCGTGCCCGGACCCCCCCCTCGGTCCCGCCACGCCGGGGGCCAACAACGCGAGCATCGCGCTCCTGGTCACCCTCGGTGTGCCCGACGGGCCCGGCCTACCC
>NZ_JBHWBW010000283.1:8836-10090 GCF_042735675.1 Kitasatospora sp. NPDC059571 | reverse complement strand
GCGGGCCGGTGCACGTGTCGGCGAACGGGTGGGCGGCGGCCGGGAACCCGGCCACCGCCGGCGGGGCGGGCACGGCGTCGGCCACGGCGGCCCCCGGGGTGTCCGAGGTGCCCGGGGCGGCCTCGGCCTCCCGGGCCAGGGCGGTGAGACCGGTCGCGACCTCGGCCGCGGCCTGCGGGCGGTCCGCCGGGTCCTTCGCCAGCAGGCCCAGCACCAGGGCGTCCAGCCCGGCCGGGACGCCGGCGCGCTGCCGGCCGGGTGCGACCGGCGCCTCGCGCAGCTGGGCGGCGAACTGGAGCGTCACCTCGCGGTCCCCGAACGGGGTCGCACCGGTGAGCAGTTGGTGGAGCAGACAGCCGACGGCGTACAGGTCGCTGCGGTGGTCGGCCTCGGCGCCGCCGCCGCGGACCTGCTCCGGGGACATCCACGGGACACTGCCGAGCGCGGTGTCCGCGCCGGCTGCCGCCTCCTGGGCGGCGCCCGCACCGGCCAGGCCGAAGTCCAGGATCCGCAGCGTCCCGTCCGCGGCGAGCAGCAGGTTGGCGGGCTTGATGTCGCCGTGCAGCAGGCCGGCCGCGTGGCCGGCCGCCAGTCCGGCGCAGACCTGGGCGGCCCAGTCGGCGGCACGGGCGACGTCCGGGACGCCGTCCGCGGCGAGCACCTCGTCCAGTCCGCGGCCGGCCACGTGGTCGGTGACCAGGTAGGCACTGCCGTTGTCGAGTCCGGCGTCCAGGACGGCGAGGACGTTCGGGTGGCCGGCGAGGACCGCGGCCGCGCGGGCACCCTCCACCAGCCGCGCGGCGTCCTCGGCGGTGGGGCCCGCGCCGGCGAGGACCTGGACGGCCACGGTCCGCTCGGCCTGCCGGTCGTACGCCGCCCAGACGACCCGGCGTCCGGGTGCGGCCAGTCGCTCCACCAGTTCGTAGCGTCCGCCGAGCAGCTGACCCGCCATGGCTCTCCCTCTCGTCGTTCCGAGCCGGCCGCGGCCGACCGAAGTGCCGATCGTCGGATGATCAGTCAAGAACCTATCCGCAGGCCGCGGACGGACGCGCACCGGCACCGGGTCCGGCGATCGACCGGGACCGGGTCCGGTGGGCCGGACCGGCTGCCGTCCGACTTCCGTAAGCACGCCGGAGCGCCTCCGGGCGGCCGCGGCGCGGTGTGATGGTGTGGGGGTCAACTCCACCGACACACACCACCGAGTGCCACCGCGGATCGACAAAACGCTGCACGCCCAGCCCAGTGGGAGTTGAG
>NZ_JBHWBW010000283.1:0-8826 GCF_042735675.1 Kitasatospora sp. NPDC059571 | reverse complement strand
CAGGTGATGGAGTGGTGGACAACGACACCGACACCCCCGCCCGCGGCCGCCCGCGGCTCGACCTGCCGCTGCCCGCCCCGCCCGAGGCGCTGCGGCGCGGGCCGCGGCGCGAGGGCGCCTTCCGCTCCCGCCTGCACGAGCCCCGCACGGCCGTGGTCATCGGCCGCTGGCTGGGCGCGGCCGTGCTGGTCTGCTTCCTCACGGGGCTGGCCAGCCATCTGCTGCAGGACCCGCCGACCTGGCTGCGCGACCGTCTGCCGCCCCGGCCGGTCCAGGGCTACCGGATCACCCAGGGGCTGCACGTGATCAGCGGGATCGCCGCGATCCCGCTGCTGGGCGCCAAGTTGTGGACGGTCTACCCGCAGCTGTTCGCCTGGCCGCCGGTGCGCAGCGTGCGGCACGCGCTGGAGCGGCTCGGTATCGCGGTGCTGGTCGCGGCGATGCTGCTGGAGGTGTTCACCGGGCTGCTCAACACCGTCCAGTGGTACCCCTGGCCGTTCCCGTTCCGGCAGACCCACTTCTGGCTGGCCTGGGCGGCGACCGGCGGGCTGCTGCTGCACATCGCGGCGAAGGGCCCGGAGATCGCCGAGCACTGGCGGCGGCCGGTGCCGCCGCTCGCCGGGCGGCGGGCGTTCCTCGGCGCGGTGACCGCCTCGGTCGCCGCGGTCACCCTGACCACCGCGGGCCAGACCGTGCCGTGGCTGCGCCGGCTGGACCTGCTCGCGCCGCGCCGTCCCGACATCGGCCCGCAGGGGCTGCCGGTCAACCGGACGGCCGTCCAGGCGGGCACCACCGCCGTCCCGGCCGACTGGCGCCTGACCGTGGTCGGGCCGCGGCCGTACACCCTGGGCCTGGCCGAACTGGCCGCCCTCCCGCAGGTCGAGGCGGAGCTGCCGATCGCCTGCGTCGAGGGGTGGAGCGCCTCGGCCCGCTGGTCGGGGGTGCGGGTGCGCGACCTGCTGGACCGGGCGGGCGCGCCGGCCGATGCCCGGGTGCGGTTCACCTCGCTGGAGGCGGACGGCCCGTACCGGGTGATGGAGATGCCCGCCGCATACGCCCGGGACGGCCTGACGCTGCTCGCGCTGCGGGTCAACGGCGAGGTCCTGGACGCCGACCACGGCTACCCGGCGCGGGTCATCGCGCCGAACCGGCCGGGCGTGCTGCAGACCAAGTGGGTGGTCCGGATGGAGGTGCTGTGATGGGCGGCCGGGCGGTGCGGCTGGTGCGCGCGGCGGGCGCGCTGGGCGGCGCGGCGATGATCGGCTACGGGATCGCCGGGCTGCTGCAGGACCGGTACGAGAGCGATCCGCTGTCGGTGCTGTGGTGGGCGGTCGGCGGGCTGCTGCTGCACGACGGGCTGTGGGTGCCGCTGGTCTGCCTGGCGGGCGCGTCCTTCGCGCGGAGCACGCCGGTGCGCTCGGGGCTGGTGGTGGCCGCCGCGCTGACCGCGGTCGGGCTGCCGTCGGTGCTGCGGGCCGGCGACGACCACGGCAACCCGACTGTGCTGCCGCTGCCGTACCTGCGGAACTGGCTGCTGCTGCTCGCCGCCGTCGCCGCGGCCACCGCCGGGTGGGCTGTGGCGCGGCGGTGGGCCCGTCGGCGGGCCGACCGGCGGGCCGGGCAGCGGGGCGGCGCCCCGGTGAAGCACCGGTGAGGCCGGTCAGACGCCGGTGAGGCCGGTCTCCAGGCCGTCCAGGGCATGCGAGCAGACGCAGTCCCGGGCGGCCGGGAGACCCTCCAGGGCCTTGAACAGGACCGAGCGCAGCCGGTCGACGTTGCGGCCGAAGACCTCCAGGACCTCGGCGTGGGTGACGCCCTCGCCGGTCTCGACGCCCGCGTCGAGGTCGGTGACCAGGGCCAGCGAGGTGTAGCAGACGGCGAGTTCACGGGCCAGCACGGCCTCCGGGTGCCCGGTCATGCCGACCACCGACCAGCCGTTGGCGGTGAACCAGCGGGACTCCGCGCGGGTGGAGAAGCGCGGGCCCTCGACCACCACCAGGGTGCCGCCGTCGACCGGCTCCCAGGCGTCGTCGCGGGCGGCGGCCAGTGCGGTGCGCCGCCCGTCCGGGCAGTACGGGTCGGCCATCGACACGTGGACCACCTCGGGCACCGAGCCGTCCGGCAGCGGCAGGCCGTCGTAGAAGGTCTGCACCCGCGGCCCGGTGCGGTCGACGAACTGGTCCGGCACCAGCAGCGTGCCCGGGCCGTACTCGGGGCGCAGCCCGCCGACCGCGCACGGGCCGAGCACCTGACGGACCCCGAGCGAGTGCAGTGCCCACAGGTTGGCCCGGTAGTTGATCCGGTGCGGCGGAAGGGTGTGGCCGCGGCCGTGGCGCGGCAGGAAGGCCACGCTGCGGCCGGCCACCTCGCCGACGAAGACGGAGTCGCTGGGCGATCCGTACGGGGTCTGGACGGCGACCTCGATGACGTCGTCGAGCAGCGCGTACAGGCCGGACCCGCCGATCACGCCGATCTCGGCAACGGGTGCTCCGGCGGCGCGCGGTGCCGGGCGGGCGGTCGAGGGGGCGGTCGAGGGGGCGTCAGCCATGGCCACTCCTTGGGGTGGTGAGCTCCGGTCGAATGCGGCGGCCCGAGGCTCGTACCGCCGCGGTCACACCCTATGAGGCGCGGGCCGCCGGCACCCGCGTGAGCGCCTTACGGTTCGCCTACGGCGCCGCGTACAGTGACACCCTCGGCTGACGGGAGTGACGGACATGGACGGACAGGCGGTGGCCCACCGGGCCTCCGGCCAGCACCGGGCGCTGGAGTGGCGCCGGCGGCCCGACGCGCCGAGCGCGGCGGTGCTGGTGCTGCACGGCGGCCAGGAGCACGGGGTGCACCGCCCGGGTCCGGTCAACCTGCCGGGGCTGCGGATGCGGCCCTTCGCCCGGGCCGTGGAGCGCGCCACCGCAGGGGCCGGCGTGGCCGTCGGCGTGGTCCGCTACCGCTGCCGGGGCTGGAACGGCGACCGGGCCGACGCCGCCCGCGACACCACCGCGGCGCTCCAGGACCTCGCCGAGGAGCTCGGACCGATCCCGACCGTGCTGATCGGGCACTCGATGGGCGGCCGGGCGGCGCTGCGGGCCGCCGGACACCCGTGCGTGACCGGCGTGGTGGCGCTGGCCCCGTGGTGCCCGGAGGGCGAGCCCTGCGACCAGCTG
This sequence comes from Kitasatospora sp. NPDC059571, assembly GCF_042735675.1. Classification (NCBI taxonomy): domain Bacteria; kingdom Bacillati; phylum Actinomycetota; class Actinomycetes; order Kitasatosporales; family Streptomycetaceae; genus Kitasatospora; species Kitasatospora sp. NPDC059571. The sequence continues at coordinate 5,665 of NZ_JBHWBW010000283.1, read as the reverse complement.
GAGGGCCGGCGGGTGGTGGTGCTGCACGGCGAGCGCGACAAGATCACCGATCCGGGGGCAGCCGCCGTCTTCGCCACCAGGGCCCGCTCGGCGGGCGCACACACGGCGGGCTACCTGGTCGCCCGCAGCGGCCACACGTTGCTGCACCGCGCGCCCACCTGGCACCGCACCACCGCCGAGCTCACCGCCGGGCTGCTGGGCCTGGGCCGGCTCCCGGCCGCGGTGTCCGCCGCACTGGCGCTGCCCGCGGACGACGGCGGCGGGCTGCGACTGCCGCTCTGAGCGGCGGGCGCGGCCGCGGCCCGTACCGCCTCGGCCACGGGTCGGGCGGCGGTCGGCGGGCGGCGGTCGGCGGGCGGCGGTCGGCGGGCGGCGGTCGGCGGTCGGCGGTCGGCGGTCGGCGGTCGGCCGAGGGTGACCGCGGGTGGGTCGGTCGGGCTCAGCCCCGGGTCGGGCGGCGCAGCAGCATGCCGCGCACGTAGGCGGCCTGCCCGGCGTGCTGGAGGTCGTCGGCGACCACGCTGATCAGCCGGACCCCGAGGGTGACCGGCGGATCCCAGCGCCGGTCGACGACGCGTTCGAGGGCGGCGGCGCGGAGCGTGCGGACGTAGTCCAGGGTCCGCGCGTGGACGGCGTCGTGGTAGCCGGTGAGCAGCTTCGGCGAGTCGACCCGGACGGCCGCCACCTCGGCGGGCCCGTGCCCGTAGCCGGTGTCGCCGGGCGGGAACGGCAGGTCGAAGCGGTCCGCCCAGCCGTCGGCCGTCCAGAGCTGCTCGGCGCCGGCCACGTCGGCGACGTGGTCGTCCTGGATCCGGGTGAGGTGCCAGACCAGCCAGGCGACGGTGTTGGCGCCGACCTCCGGGCTGGTGGAGAGCGCGTCCGCGTCGAGGCCGCGGACGGCGTCGTGGACGCTCTCGCGGATCCGGTCGAAGGCGTCGGCCAGCAGATCGGCGCTGTTCACGAGGCGGGTCCTTCCGGAGGCGGACGGGGCATTCCGATTCTGCCCGCCGGGTCCGCCGGGCAGGGGCCGACCCCGCCGGGCGGTCGACCGAACGGCCCCGGCCCATTCATCTCAGCTGTCTTTAACGCGGCTTGAATTCATTGCGGCTGACCCTCTGGTGTACGACTACGAGCAGCAGCCGGCGCGTCCATGCCGTCCCGTCAGTACCACAGGGTGAGCCCGACAGCGCCAACTCCCTTGCGCGCCGCGTAACGCAGCACCCGAAGCGGGCCGTCGATCAGCTCGTCGATGTCGTGATTCGGGTCGTCCGCCATCTCGTCCAGCCACTGCCGGACCCGGGCGGCCACGTGGGCCCGGCGCGGCGGGTCCATGGCGAGTGCCTGCTCGGCCGCGGGGAGAGCGGAACGTGCCTGGGAGGCATCGAAGAGGAACTGCCCGCAGCACCCGGGGAGTCGGAGCGTCGTGTCGAGGCCGAGCGCCCACATGAGCGCCGCCGCGCCGTCACCCCTGGGTACGGCGGCACAGAACAGGCCTTCGCCTTCCTGCTGCGGGACGGCGTGAAACAGATGGTCCTGGAACTCGTCCACCTCGCTCTCGTCGTTCCGGACTCTGTCGACCGCGTCGGCGAAGCGCACGATCTCGTCGGTGCGCGACAGCCGCTCGGGCGCCCTGTCCAACGACCCTGCCGGCCCGAACTCCTTGCGCCACGGGCTCATGCAGGCGGACGACTCCGGCCACGTGCCGTGAGCACCCGCCGCGTCGGGGAATCGGCGGCGCGTTTCCTCGACGACATCGTCCGCCACGACGCCGACCACCCAGACCCCCATCACGCTCATCCGTGCTCCTTCACGTAGACGTCGCTCAGGACCGACGACCGGGAAACCCAGTGCCGTGACCGGGCGGCGCAGCATACCGCCTCAGCGGTCGGCGTCGGCGAATCGGCCGGTCTCGATGGCGGTCTTCAGGTGGTGGTGGGTCGCCAGGTGGGCGGCCGTGCCACGGGTTGCGGCGAATCGGGCGAGGAGGAGGTTGGCCTCGAAGGCGAGGGTCTCGTCGACCCTGGTGCGGCCGTCGTCCAGGGCGGTGACGACGACCTTCTGTCGCGTCATGACGGCCGGGGACGACCAGGTGACGGTCTCGTAGGTGAGGTTCCGGTGATCTATCCGCTGGCGCACGTGGACGGCGGTGCTGACCCGGACACCGGCCACGGGTACCGCCTCGAAGGCGGTGAAGTCGACCGTCCGGACGTCCTGCTGGGCCGCCTCCGCGTGCATGACGAGCCGCTGGAGGAAGGAGTGGGCGCCCATGTGGTTGCGCACGTCGGCGTACACCTCGAAGACCCGCCGTGCGGGCGCCTCGATGTCGATCGTCAGGGTGTGCTCGACGAGCCGGCGCAGCCGGCCGCCCGGAGGGCCCGGTGGAGTGCGGAGCCGGGTGGCCGACTGCCATGCGGCGCGGACCTCGCGGTCGCCGGCCTCGCGATCGGGGGCCTGGGCAGTTCGGGCGGGGCGTGCTCCGGGCAGCCGGGGCAGTCTCACGGCACCTCACAGGGGAACGGTCCGAGCAGGGAGTCGAATGAGTTGTACAGGCCGCGGGACGCTCCGGCCAAGGCATTCTCCTGCCCCTCGTTCACGGACTCCCGTCGCCGGCCGCCCTCAGCCGCGCACCCACTCGACGGCTTCGGCCCGCCTGTCCAGCGGGAAGGTCCGCATCTCCCCCGGAGTCATCCAGCCGAACAGGCCGGCCAGGTGGTGCATCCACTCGATGTCGGTCACCAGCGCGATGCGCTTCCACACCCGGAGGTGCTCGACGCCCATCTTCAGGTCCTGCCACAGCGCCCCGCCGGACATGCCGTGGAAGTCCTCCATGACGATCACGAATCGGACCTCGCCGGCCTCGGCGGCCCGTTCGAGTGCGGGGAGCACCACGTCGCGGTAGTCCTCCGCCGAGAGCCTCCCGCCCGCCGTGAATCCGATGACCCCCGCGGGCATGTCCTCCAGCTGCTCGATCACGTCATCTCCTCTCTCGCGGACCGTGCTTCCGGGGCGGCGAGGACGCCGTCCGATCTCAGCCGGCCGATCTCAGCCTCCCCCGGCCGCCCGGGTTGGTCCACCCGGCCGGGCGCGACGGGTCAGGCCGCGGGCGGGAGGTGCGGCGCACCGACCGGGCCCGGGCGCCGGGGCCATCGGCTAGGGTCTCGACGTGAATCAGCTCGAGCCGGTTTCGGCCCTCCCCCGATGAACCTCGCCCGCGCATTGATCGATGTACGGCCGTTGCGGACGTCTCCGCTGTTCCGGCGCCTGCTGATCGGGCGGACGGTGTCCACGCTCGGCAGCTTCATGACCATGGTCACCGTGATGTTCCAGGTGTGGGACACGACCCGCAGTACCGTGTGGAGCGGGGCGGTGGGGCTGGCGCAGGCGCTGCCGATGATCGGCATCGGCCTGTTCGCCGGGGCCTGGGTCGACCGGGCCGACCGGCGCCGCGTCTACCTCCTGGGCAATGCCGGCCAGGCCACCTGTTCCCTGTTGCTGGCGGTGCAGGGGTTCACCGGGCACGCTCCGGTGGCCGTCGTGCTGGCGCTGGTGGCGGTGCAGGCCTCGTTCGGTGCGGTCGGCGCTCCGGCCGCGGGGGTGTTCGTGCCACGGCTGCTGCCGAAGGACCAGGTGGCCGCCGCACTGGCGCTGAACCAGGTCACCGGGCAGGCGATGATGCTGCTCGGTCCGGCCGCCGCCGGGGTCGTGCTCGGCTGGTGGGGCACCGGCGTCTGCTACCTGCTGGACGCCCTCAGTTTCGCGGTCTCGTTCGCCTCCGCCCTCGGCCTGCCCGCGATGCCGCCCGTGGGCGAGAAGTCCCGTCCGGGGCTGGGCGGAGTGGCCGACGGCCTGCGGTTCCTGACCGGCCACCGTGTGGTGCGCGGCGCGCTCCTGACGGATCTGGCCGCCACGGTGCTGGCCATGCCGGCCAGCCTCTTCCCCCTGGTCAACAGCGAGCGTTTCGACGGCGACCCGCGCACGCTCGGCCTGTTCCTGTCCGCGCTCGCCGTGGGCGGCGTCGCCACGACCGCGCTCTCCGGTCCCGTCACGCGGCTGGCGCGCCCGGGCCCTGTGATGCTCTGCGCCGCCGGTACGTGGGGTGCCGCCCTCGCCGGGTTCGGCCTGACGACCAGCGCTTGGGCGGGCCTGGGGCTCCTGGTCGTGGCCGGCGCCGCGGACGCGCTGGCCGTCCTCTCCCGCACCACGATCGTGCAGACCTGCACGCCCGATGCGCTGCTCGGCCGGGTGACGGCCGCGGAGACGATCGTCGGCCAGGCGGGCCCGCAGCTGGGGAACCTCCGGGCCGGCGCGGTGGCGGGGTGGTCGTCGGGTGCGACCGCCCTGGTCACGGGCGGCCTGATGTGCCTGGTGGTGGTGACCGCGGTGGGCCTGTCGACCCCGGAGCTGCAGCGCCGAGGCGGACCGGCGGGGGCCGGGCAGCCACCGGCCCCGGCGGCCGGGTGAGGCGGGCCGGAGAACGGCGGGCCCGCCCCGGGCCCGCTCCCTGATCGGGGCAGGCCGAACCGGCCTCACTACTACCGCCCCGGGGGCAGGAACTCGCGCAGCGCATGGGGCACCAGGACCAGTCCCAGGACCTCCTGTTCGACGCCTCCCGAGTCGCGGGAGCGCAGCACCGGAGTCGGTCCGCCGCACCTGGTCCGGATGGCCCGGAGCACATCGGGGTCCGCCCGTCCGCGGTCGTACAGCGCGGCGAGTTCGCCGGCCGTCGCGCGCCGCGCATCGGTGATGCCGGTGACGAGGGAGTGTGCCCCGACCGCGCGGACCCGCTCGCTCCCGCTCCCGTCAGGGGCCGGCAGATCGGCGAGGCAGGACCCGTCCTCCAGCGGGACGGACCCGTCCTCCAGCGGGTCGGTCGCGGCGGGCGCCACCTCGTCGCCGATGTGCCAGACGACGCCCGCGCCGGCGGCCCTGGCCGCGTACCAGCCGCCGAGGTCGAGGAAGTCCCGGTCCGCCACCGGCAGCATGCCGTCGGAGAGCAAGGGCAGGAGCCCGGCGGCCAGGGCCCGTTCCGGGGCGGCGCCCGGCCCGACCTCGACTCCGAACACCCCGCCCCCGCCGTACTCGGCGAGGACGGCGACCCGCGCCTGCGGCAGCCGCGCTGCGGCGCTCGGCGGGAGTCGCGAAGTGCCCGACGTCGGCCTCGCCCGGCGGGAAGCCCGAAGTAGAGGACGGTGTCCGCGGGCAGTCGCCGTCTGCGGCTCCCGGTCCGGCCGCAGACTGCCACGGCCTGCTGGACGTCCTCCAGGGGGGAAGGCCTTCCCGGCGCTGCCCGAGAACGCCCGCAAGCTGGCGGTGGTCGAGCAGTTGGTCGAGCTCGCCGACGGCGTCGGCTGCTCGCTGCCGGAGCTCGCGGTGGCCTTTCCGCTGGCCCATCCGGCGGTCGCCTCGGTGATCATCGGGCCGTGCACCGTGGACCAGCTCACCGGCCTGCTCAAGGGCGCCGCGCTCACGCTGGACGACGCGACGCTCGACCGGATCGACGAGATCGCGCCGCCGGGCACCGACCTCTCCCACCCCGACGGCGCCTGGCGCTCGCCCGCCCTAACCCCGGCCGCGCGCCGCCGGCCGCTCGACGACCGGGCGGCGGCCGGGGCGTGAGCCGCCCGGCAGCGGTCCGGGCTTCGCGGACGGCCGCGCGGGACGGGGG
>NZ_JBHWBW010000282.1:0-10128 GCF_042735675.1 Kitasatospora sp. NPDC059571 | reverse complement strand
TTGCCCTGCCGCCGCGCCCTCCCCCCCTCCCACCGCGGCTCTCGCGGGGGCGCGTCCCGCGCCCCCCGCGCCGGGGGCGGGGCGCCCCGCGCCCCGCCCGCGCGCCGGGTGTCAGGTCCCGGCGGTCTCGGGGTCCGGGGCGGTCAGGCCCCGGCGGCCTCGGGTTCTCGGACCTGGCTGAGCGGGGCGGCCAGCGATTCGAGGCTGCGCCGTTCGGCCTTCACCCCGATCGCGGCCTCCACCAGCCCGGCCACGACCATCAGGGAGGCGCCGATGCAGAACGCGAGCGTCGTGTCGGAGACCTTGCCGCTGCCCACCAGCCCGTTGAAGAGCAGCGGGCCGGTGATGCCGCCGATCGCGGTGCCGACCGCGTAGAAGAAGGCGATGCACAGCGCCCGGGTCTCCAGCGGGAAGATCTCACTGACCGTCAGATAGGCCGCGCTGGCGCCCGCGGAGGCGAGGAACAGCACCGCCGTCCAGCAGGCCGTCATGGTGGTCGCGCTCAGCGCGCCCTGGTCGAACAGCGCCGCGGTGCCGAACAGCAGCAGCCCGGAGCCGATGTAGGTGCCGGCGATCAGCGGCTTGCGGCCCACCGAGTCGAAGAAGTGTCCGAGCAGCAGCGGCCCGAGGAAGTTGCCGACCGCGATCACGGCGAAGTAGTAGCCGGTGTTGCCCTCCGGCACCTGGAAGAACGTGGTGAGGATGACGGCATAACCGAAGGTCACCGAGTTGTACAGGAAGGCCTGGCCGACGAAGAGGGCGAGGCCGAGCACCGTCCGGCGGGGGTACTGCGTGGTGACGGTGCGGGCGATGGTCAGGAAGCCGATCGCTCCGCGCGAGCGGATCTTGATCGTGCCCTCGGCGGGCGGCAGTTCGCGGCCGGTCTGGGCGGCCACCGTCCGTTCGACGTCGTCGACCAGCCGTTCCGCCTCCTCGGCGCGGCCGTGGGTGAGCAGCCAGCGCGGGCTCTCCGGGACGTGCCGGCGCACCAGCAGGATGACCAGGCCCAGGACGACGCCGATGCCGAACGCCAGCCGCCAGCCGACGTCGGTGGCGAAGAGCGCGGTGTTCAGCAGGGCGATCGAGGCGAAGGCGCCGACCGCGGCACCGATCCAGAAGCTGCCGTTGATGATCAGGTCGATTCGGCCGCGCACCCGGGCCGGGATCAGCTCGTCGATCGCGGAGTTGATCGCCGCGTACTCGCCGCCGATGCCGAAGCCGGTGAAGAACCGGCAGACGAAGAAGAACCAGGCCGTCCAGGACAGCGCGGTCACGGCGGTGGCGGCCAGGTACACCGCCAGGGTGATCATGAAGAGCTTCTTCCGGCCCAGCCGGTCGGTCAGCCAACCGAAGAACAGCGCGCCGCTGCACGCTCCGGCGACGTAGAGGGCGGCGGCGACGGTGGTCACCTGGGTGGTGCTGATGGCGATGCCGCTGCCGGACTGGGCGAGCCGGCCGGCCATGTTGCCGATGATGGTGACCTCGAGGCCGTCCAGGATCCAGACGGTGCCCAGTCCGATCACGATCCGCCAGTGCCAGCGGGACCACGGCAGCCGGTCCAGCCGGGCCGGTACGGCGGTCTCGACGACGTCCCCCTGGTGTCCGGCGGGGATCCGCCGCTCACGGGCCCGTTCGGCGGGCTGCGCTCCCTCACGCATGGCCGGCCTCCCTCTCGCTCGGTGACGGCCGCACGCCGTCCGATCGCTGCCGGGACCGCGTCTGCCCGGGCGGCGCGGCGCCACACGTGGGGACACCCCGGGGTCGGCGCGGCCGTGTGGGGTGCGCGCCGCCGGGTAGGCGCCGAACACTGGACAGGGGGCGGCGCGCGCCGCCCCGCCGGGAGGAGCACCCACCGGAGGAAGCCATGACCGTCCCCGTGCCGACCGGTCCGGACGTCGGGCCGTTCCCCGACCCGACCCCGCCCGACCCGGTCCCGCCCGGTCCCCGCCCCGAGCCGGGCGGCCCGTTCCCCGACCCCGAGCCCACCCCGCCGGCCCCGGTGCCACCCGAGCCCCCCGCACCCGGCCCGCCCGACTCCCGCCGGGAACCGGTGTGACGGCGCCGGCCGTCGTCCTGACGGGCGACCCCACGACCCGTGCCGAGGTGACGACGGTGGGGGTGGAGGAGGAGTTCCTGCTGGTCGAGTGCGGCTCGCACCTGCCGGCCCGGCACGGCCCCGCGGTGGTGGAGGCCGCGGCCGCGGTCCTCGGCGACCAGGTGCAGACCGAGTTCTTCGCCTCGCAGGCGGAGGTGTGCAGCAGCCCGACCCGCTCGCTGGACGCCCTGCGCGCCGAGCTGGGCCGGCTGCGGGCCGTCCTGCGCGAGGCCGCGACGGCGGCGGGCTGCCTGCTGGTCGGCTCCGGCACGCCGGTGGTCGCCGGCGGTACGCCCCCGGTCACCGGCAGCGCCCGCTACCGGCGGATCCGGGTGCACGTCGGCTCCGTGGCGACCGCCCCCGACGGTTCGGTCTCCGGCTGCCACATCCACGTCGGGGTCCGCGACCGGGCCCAGGCGCTCGCCCTGAACCGGCTGATCCGCCCCTGGCTGCCGGTGGTCCAGGCGCTCGCGGTGAACTCGCCGTTCAGCTGCGGCCGGGACACCGGCTTCGCGAGCTGGCGGCACCCCGCGTACCGGCGGTGGCCCACCGTCGGCCCGGCCCCGGTGGTCGACGAGGCCGGCTATCTTGCCACCGTCGGCGCGCTGCTGGACAGCCGGGTGATCCTCGACCCGGCGATGCTCTACTGGTACTCGCGGCCGTCCGAGCACGTGCCCACCCTGGAGATCCGGATCGCCGACACCAGCGCGGACCTGGACACCACGGTGCTGCTCGCGGCGCTCGTCCGGGCGCTCGCCTCGGTGTTCCTCGCCGAGCTCCGCAGCGAACCGGACGGTGCCGGCCCGGAGGCCCGCTCCCCCGGCACGGCCCTGGTCGACGCCGCGCACTGGGCGTCCGCCCGGCACGGCCTGCACGGCGCCGGGCCGCACCCCGCGACCGGCCTGGTGCAGCCGATGCGGGTCCTGGTGGACGCGCTGGTCGAACGCGCACTGCCCGGGCTGGACGCCGCCGGGGACACCCCGTTCGTGCTGCGGACGCTCGGCACGCTGCTGTCGCACGGCACCGGCGCCGACCGCCAGCGCGCGGTGTACGGGCGGCGGGGCCGGCTCGGCGACGTGGTGGGCCACCTGGCCGAGGCGACCGCGGCCGGCGCCGCGGGCTGACGAGCGGGTGGACGCATGCCCGCGCCGGCCGGACGCCCCGCCCGCGAGATCCTGCGGGACCTGCTCCGCGACCACGGCCGGACGTACGCCGAGGAGGCCGGTGCCGCCGTGCGGGACACCCCCGCGCCGCTCTACCGCCTGCTGGTGCTCACGGTGCTCTGCAGCGTCCGGATCCGTGCGGACCTGGCCGTCGCGGCGGCCCGCGAGCTGTCCGCCGCGGGGCTGGGCAGCGCCCGGGCGATGGCCGGGTCGGCCTGGCAGGAGCGGGTCGACGCCCTCGGCCGCGCCCACTACCGCCGCTACGACGAGAGCACCGCGACCGCACTCGGTGACGGTGCCCGGCTGGTGCTGGACCGCTGGCACGGCGACCTCCGCCGGCTGCGCGCCGAGGCGGAACGCGACCCCGCCCGGATCCGCGAGCTGCTGCAGGAGGTGCCGCGGATCGGACCGGTGGGCGCGGAGATCTTCTGCCGCGAGGCGCAGGGCGTCTGGCCCGAGCTGCGCCCGGTCTTCGGCGAGCGGGCCCTGCGCGCCGCGCACGCCCTGGGCCTGCCCGGGGATCCCGGCCGGCTGGCCGCGCTCGTCGAGCCCGCCGACCTGCCGCGGCTGTCCGCCGCGCTCGTCCGCACCGACCTCGCCCGCTGACGCCGCCCGCCGGAGTCCGGCGGTGCGGCAGGAGGGCCGCAGCGCGCCGGGTCGCGCGGTCAGCCGGCCGGGCCGCCCGCGGTGGCCTCGGCGACCGTGCCGTACACCTCGAAGACGCCGCCCGCACCGGTGATCTCCAGCATCCGGGCCACCATCGGGGACGGCTCGGCGAGGACCATCCGGCTGCCCGCCGACTCGGCCGCCAGCCTGGTCCGCAGCAGCAGGTTCAGGCCGGTCGAGTCGCAGAACGAGAGGCCCGAGCAGTCCACCACGACGGTGGCCGACGGCTCCCGGAGCGCCTCCGCCAGGGCCTCGCGCATCGGGTCGGCGCTGTCGTGGTCGAGTTCGCCGACCGGCCGCAGGAGGCGGCCGTCGGCCAGCGGCTCGGCCGCCACGGTGAGTGCGGCGATCGCCCGCGGGCCGCTGCCCGCCGTGCCCGGCCCGTCCGTCATGCCCGTCCTCCCGTTCCCAGGGGGTCCTCCCCCTCCACCATAGGCCCGGCCCCGGCCGCACCGGCCGGGCACAGCCGCAGGCCGAGCAGGCAGGTGTCGTCGAGGGCGTTCGGTGCCGAGAGCCGCCGCAGCACGTGGTCCAGGCAGCCCGCCACGTCGCCGGCGCGGTACTCCTCGGCGGCCTGCCGCAGCCGTTCCAGTCCGTCGGCGAGGTCGGCGCCGCGGCGGACCACCAAGCCGTCGGTGTAGAGCAGCAGCAGGTCTCCGGGGTCGAGGCGGACCTCCGCATTGCGGTAGGCCGCGGAGGGGACGACGCCGAGCAGCAGGCCCTCGGGCGGGTCGAGGTAGCGGGCGGGGCCGCCGGTGCCCGCCAGCAGCGGCGGCAGGTGTCCGGCGCGGGCCCAGCGCAGGCTTCCGGTGGCCGGGTCGAGCAGTCCGCAGACGACGGTGGCGGTGTGGTCGGCGCGCTCGTGGCAGAGCATCCGGTTGAGCCGGGCGAGCAGCTCGGCCGGGTCGGCGCCGGTGTAGGCCAGTGCGCGCAGCGCGTACCGCAGGCCGGCCATGCCGGCGGCGGCGGCCAGGCCGTGCCCGGAGACGTCCCCCACGGCCACGAGCACGGTGCCGTCGGGCAGGGCCAGGACGTCGTGCCAGTCGCCGCCGACCTTGCCCTCGCGCTCGGCGGCGAGGTAGCGGGCGGCGCTCTGCACGCCGGGGGCGGGCGGCCCGGCGGGAGCGTCGGTCAGGGCGCCCTGCAGGGCGCGGACCGCGCGGTGCCCGGTCTCCGTCCGGCGGCGCTGGTCGGCGAGCCGGCTGCGGGTGCCGGCCAGGGCCTGTTCGGCCCGGCGCCACGGGGTGACGTCCTGGAGCACTCCGCGGACGGCCGACGGCGGCTCGCCGGGCGGTCCCGGCACCGCCTCGGCGAGGCCGCGCAGGATCCGTTCGCCGCCCCGGCCGGCCCGGAACTCCAGGGTCACCGGGCTCCGGCCGGCGAGCAGTTGCTCGGCGGCGGCGCGGACGGCCGGGCGGTCGGTGGCGGTCAGTGCGACCAGCGCGGCGCCGGGGGCGAGCACGGGGCCGGCCGAGGCGGGCAGGCCGAGCAGCCGCAGCGCCTCCGGCGAGCAGTCGATCCCGGCCGACCCCGCCTCCCAGCCCCAGGTGCCGAGCCGGGCGAGGCGCTGTGCCTGGTCCAGCTGGCTGTCGCGCCGGTCCTGCTCGTCGTGGGTCCGCCAGCTGACCAGCGCGCCGTCCAGGTGGCGGGTGGCGTGCAGGGTCATCGCGGAGCTGCGGACGGTGCCCTCGACCCGTTCGGTGAACTGCTCGCTGCGGCCCTCGTACGGCACGCCGGTGGCGGCCGTGTCGAGGATCCGGCGGAACGCGCCGGAGGCGACCATGCCCGGGTACAGCTCGCTGAGGCGGCGGCCGCGCAGGTCGGCGGCGGTGCGGCCGGCGAGGTCCACGGTGGCCCGGTTGGCGTGCTCGACGACCAGGTCGACGGGTGTGCCGTCGGGGTCGCGTACGGTGCCCAGCACCAGCACCGGGTCGAGCAGGGTGTCCAGCACGCCGCGGAACCACGGCTCGACGGCCGGCCCGGGGGTGTCCCGGGCGCCGCGGCCCAGCCGCCGGAGGTGGTCGGCGCAGAGGCCGGCCAGGTCGAGGAGGTGCTGCTCGACGGCCGGTTCCGGGTGGTACTCCTGCGGCCAGCCGAGCTTCATGGCCCCGATGGTCTGCCCGCCGGTGCGCAGCGGCAGGGCGCAGACGGTGCGGCCGGGGACGAGGTCCTCGCCGGCGAGGTCCGGGTAGCGGGCCGCGAACTCGGCCCGGTCGAGCACCCAGACCGGCGTGCCCAGCCGTGCGGCCTCGGTGAGCGGGAGCGTCCGGATCGGCGGGATCCGCTGCCACGGGCTGAGCCGCCGGGCGTCCACGCCGTGGCTGCCGGTCAGGCGCAGCGCGCCGTCCGGTTCGAGCAGGGCCAGGACGACGGCCGCTGCGCCGAGCGGGGCCAGCGCGGCCTCGGACAGCAGGCGGGCCAGCTCGTCGGGGGTGGCGGCGGCGGAGAGGGCGGCGGCGGCCAGGTGCCGGCGGGCGGCGAGGGCTGTGCGGTCCACCGGGCCCTCCGGGCCGTCCGGCTCGCGTCCGGCGGCGGGCGGCCCGGCGGGGGCCGGCCCGGGCGCGGAGCGGGCGGGGGCGTCGGGAGATCGCGGCGCGGAGGCCGGCCCGGGTGCGGAGCGGGCGGGGGCGTCGGGAGATCGCGGCGCGGAGGCCGGTCCGGGTGCGGAGCGGGCGGGGGCGGGGGGACGTCCGGGCGTCCGGCCGGTGGCGCCGAGGAGCTCGGCGGCGAGGTCGGCGACTTTGCGGTTGGCGTCCTGGGAGAGGGCGGAGAGCCGCTCGAAGGCCTCCTCGGGGGTGCAGCCCAGCCGTTCGGCGAGCAGCCCCTTGGCCTGTTCGATGACGGCGCGGGTGCGCATGGCGGCCCGCAGGCCCTCGGCCTCCGCGCGCAGGCGGTCGACGGCGGCCTCCAGCACGGCGCGTTCGGGGTCGGCGGCCGGCTCGCCGCCGGAGCGGCTCGTGCTCTCGGCCATCGCCGCGTCCTTCCGTGGCTCGTCGGGCTCGTCGGGGCTCGTGGGGTCTCGTCGGGCGTCCGCGTCTCCAGCGTAGGCGGGTGGCGGCCGGGCGGCAGGCACGGGTGTGCGGATCCGGACGGCGGGCCGGACGCGGTAGCGGCACGCGGGCCGTCAACAGGGAGCGCTCCGGCCGCTGTTGGTGCGGTCAGCGCACCAGGGGCAGGAAGATCGTGTCGACGATCTCTTCGAGGACGTGGTCGGGCGCGGGGGCGAAGGTCGTCAGGAACTCGTGGCGCAGCAGGTCGAACGGGAGGGACTTGATGCGTTCGGTGAGGACGTCCGGTCGGATCTCGCCGCGGTCGACGGCGCGGTCGAAGAGCACGTCGACGGCCTTCTTGCGCCCCGTCGCGAGGGGGTCGAGCAGGTCGCCGGGGCTGGTCCCGGTCTCCTGGTAGTAGCCGGCCAGTTGCACGCTCATGACGGTGACGAGCCGCAGGCGGGTGGCGTTGATCTCGCGCATGAGGGTGAGGACGTCCTCCCGGAGGCTTCCCGTGTCCGGGACGTCGAGGACGTGCTCGCGCAGCACGTGGACGACGGCGGCCCGGACGAGCTCGTCGCGGTCGGACCAGCGGCGGTAGAGGACCGGAGGGCTGGTGGCCGCGCGTCGGACGACGGCGTCCATGGTGAAGCGCGCGTAGCCCTTCTCGGCGAGTTCCTCCCAGGCCGCGTCGAGCAGCGCCTTCTCCAGTGCCGCTCCGCGGCGCCGCTCGGACATCCACCCTCCTTAGATAGAGTTGCCTATCTTATCTTAGCGCACTAGCCTGGCGGCCGTAAGATAGAACACTGTATCTTAAGGACCGCCCATGCGCACCTCCGGCGCCCAGCCACCGTCCGCCGCAGCAACCACCGCCCCCGACCGCATCGATCCGGCCCTGCGGCGCCTGACCTTCACCTTGATCATCGGCGCGCTCGCCGTCATCTTCGACACCACGATCATGAGCGTCGCCATCGACGACCTCGCCGGGCGGCTGCACGCCTCGCTCGACACCGTCCAGTGGGTGAGCACCGCCTACCTGCTGGCCCTGGCCGCCACGATGCCGGCCGTCGGGTGGGCCCAGTCGGTACTGGGCGGCAAACGCCTCTGGATCGCGGCCCTGGGCCTGTTCCTCGTCGGGTCGCTGCTGTGCGCCGCGGCCCGGAACGCCCCGAGCCTGATCGCCTTCCGGGTGGTCCAGGGCGTCGGCGGCGGCATCATGATGGTGCTGATGACCACGCTGATCATGCAGGCGGCCGAGGGCCGCACCATCGGCAGGGTCATGTCGCTCATCACCGTGCCGACCGCACTCGGCCCGATCATCGGCCCGGTCATCGGCGGCGCCATCCTGCACCTGGGCGACTGGCGCTGGATCTTCCTGTTCAACCTCCCCTTCTGCGTCGTCGGCGGCTTTCTCGCCATCCGCAACCTGCCCGCGGACGCCCCGCGCCCCGGCACCCGGCTGGACGTCGTCGGCATGCTGCTGCTCTCGCCCGGCATCGCCGCCGTCCTCTACGGCCTGACCCGGCTCGGCGGGTCCGACGGGTCCGCCGCCGCGGCGGGGCCGCCCCTGGCCGCCGGTCTCGCCCTGGTCGCCGGTTACACCGGCTGGGCGCTGCGGCGCGGCCGAGACGCCCTGATCGACGTCCGGCTGTTCCGCCACCGAGCCCTCGCCTCGTCGTCGGCGCTGGTCTTCCTGTCCGGCGCCGCCCTCTACGGGACGATGCTGCTGCTGCCCCTCTACTGGCAGCAGGTACGCGGCCGGGACGCCCTCGGCGCCGCACTCCTGCTCATCCCGCAGGGCGTGGGCGCCCTCGCCTCCCGCGCCCTCGCCGGCCGGTACATGGACCGCTTCGGACCCCGCCCGGTCGCCGTCGCCGCCTTCGCCCTCACCTGCGCGGCCACCGTGCCGTTCTGCTTCGCCACCACCTCCACGAGCAGCACCGCGCTGATGGCCGCACTGTTCGTCCGTGGCATCGGACTGGGCGCGGCCATGATCACGCTGATGGGCGCCGCATTCGTCGGGCTGGGCCGCGAGGAGATCCCCGCCGCTTCCGGTATCTCGCGCGTCGCACAGCAGGTCGGCGGCTCCGCGGGCACCGCGCTCCTCGCCGTGATCCTCCAGCGCACCTCCGCCGGCGCCCGCACACCCGCGGACCTGGTCCCGGGATTCGGCAGCGCCTTCTGGTGGGCCGCCGGGTTCACCGCCGCGGCCGTTCCGCTCTGTCTCCTGCTGCCCGGTCGGACCGGCCGGAAGGCACAGGTCGAGGACGAGGGGGTCACTGACGAGGGCAAGGGCCGGCTGCCCGTCGCCGACCACGGGTGAGGCGGGTGGACGCCCGGCGCAGGCGGGTCCGGAGCATCGAACGCGGCGTCATCACCGCACGCTCGCGGGCGGATTGCCGGGCGGGGTAAGTTGAACGTGTTCAAATCATCGGGGGTTCTTGCCCCGTGAACAGAGGGGGGAGCTGTGACGACTTCGCCGAGGTGGGTGTGGCCCGGCGTCCTGGGGTGGGCGGCCGTGATCGGGGCGAGCCCCTGGCTACTGCGATGGGCGTGGGACAGTGGACCCGGCAGCGGCCCGGCGCAGCTGGAGTACACGGCGTGCGCGGCAGCCTCCGCCTTCGCCCTGGGGGCGGCACTCGGCCGGGTCCGCGCCTGGGCCCCGTGCGGCGCGGCGGGGGCCCTGGGCGCGCTGGTCATGGCGGCCGGCTCCGGAGCGTTCGACGACACGACCACCCGGTTCGGTGACGTGCCCGGGTTCGCGGTGTTCGTCTCCCTCATGCTCACCCCCTTGGTCCTGCTGCCCCTGTTGACGGGCGCCCTCGTCGGATCGCTCGTGGGCTCCCTGCGCGAGGGCTGAGGTCACTCGGCGCTCGCGGGAGCCGTTCGGTTGCCGGGGCGTCAGGTTGACAGCACATCAGTGATCGGTTGGGGGCCGCGCGGTGGCATGGCGGGGCCCGGGTGCGGGTACGAAATGCACAACCGGGCAGCCGCCCGGCCCCGTCGCAAGGCCGAGGAGGCGACCGCGATGACCCGGATCAGGATCACCACGCGCCCCAGCCAGGGCCGGCCGCGGCCCCCGCTCGATCTGCGGACCCCCTCCGGCCGGCCGCTGCCGTACTGAGGCCCGCCCCGACCTCTTGCCGGACCGGCCGGGTGTCCCCGGCCCGCATCGCACGTAACGCAGGCCCGCTGCCCGGGAGCTCCCGGGCAG
>NZ_JBHWBW010000281.1:0-10134 GCF_042735675.1 Kitasatospora sp. NPDC059571 | reverse complement strand
CTCACCCGGCCCGCCCGCCCCACCCCCTGAGGGGCTTGGAGTGACCCCCCCCGGCGACCCCGCCGGCCCGGCCCCGGCCCCGGCCCCGGCCGGGCGGCGGCCTGCGCGCCGCGGCGGCCCTCGCCGCGCTGCTGCTGGCCGCCGTCGCGGGCTGCGGCAGCCGGCTGCCGGAGAATGCCGTCGGCCGCGCGGGCGGCGGGGGCGCCGCCACCGCCGGCGGCGCCAGCGACACCGGTGTCACCGGCTCGACCGTCAAGGTCGGCATCATCACCTCGCTGACCAGCCCGGTCGGGTCGGAGACCTTCGCCGGCCCGCGCTACGGCGCGCTGGCGTTCTTCCGCGCCCTCGACGACGCCGGCGGACTGCACGGCCGCAGCGTCCAGGTGGTCACCTGCGACGACGGCGGCAGCGGCATCGGCAACCAGGACTGCGTCCACAAGCTCATCGACCGCGACCAGGTGTTCGCCCTGGTCGCGGGCAGCACCCTGGCCTACGCGGGCGCACCGTACGTCAGTTCCAAGGGCGTGCCGGACGTCGGGGGCCAGCCGATCGGCACCGAGTACGAGCGCTGGCCGCACCTCTACGGGATCTACGGCAGCAGTTCGCCGCGGGACGGCCGGGCGGTCGGCTGGGACGGCACGCTGTACCAGACCACCGAGGTCTACCGCTTCTTCAAGGAGAAGCTCGGGGCGCACACCGCCGCGGTGGTCGCCTACGACCAGGCCGACTCCAGCCGCTACGCCCGCCAGATCGAGGACGGGCTGCGCGCCGAGGGCTACCAGGTGCTCAGCCAGACCGTCGACCTCGCCCTGCCCGGCTTCCAGGCGGTCGCCGCCGCGATGAAGGCGGCCGGCAGCGAGCTGCTCTTCGACGCGATGGACACCCGCGGCAACGCCGCGCTCTGCCAGGCACTGGACGCCGCCGGGGTGAAACTCAAGGCCAAGGTCACCAACGTGCAGAACTGGACGGCCACCGTCGGCACCGACTACAAGGCCTCGCCCGGCTGCCGCTCCGCGCTGTGGGCCACCTCCTCCAGCCGCAACTACGAGGACACCCGCTACCCGGCCGTGCAGGCCTTCCGCAATGCCGTGGCCCGCTACTACCCGGAGCGCGAGGGGCAGCTCTCCGCATGGGAGCTGGAGGGCTGGGCGGCCGCCCAGTGGCTGACCGACGCGATGGACCCGTGCGGCGCCGACCTCACCCGGGCCTGCGTCGAGCGCTACATGAACAGCGGCACCCCGTACGACGCCCACGGCCTGCTGCTGCCGGCCGCGTTCACCCACGGTCCGCGGCCGAGCGGGCCCGCCCGGGAGTGCCTGGACGCGGCCCGCTGGGAGGAGAGCGCGAACGACGGGCGCGGCGGATGGGTCACCCAGGTGCCCGACATGACGACCACCTGCTACGTCGTGCCGCAACTGCCGTACCAGCCGTAGCGCTCCCCCGGACACCGCCGGACGCCCGCGCGCCGCGGGCCCCGCGACGGGGCGTCAGGGCCGTGGATGTGGCGAACGTCGCAGGTCGCGGGCGCAGGTTCGGGCGCCGGGACGGCCGCGCGCCCGGACCGGGCCGGTAGGCTGCCGCTGCCCGTCCGAGCTGCGAAGGAGCCGCCTTGACCGCCACCGCCCCCGAGTCCGAGATCGCCGTCGTCGGGCTCGGCGCCGACGGCTGGGCGGGCCTGGCCCCGGTGGCGCGCACCGCGCTGGCCGCGGCCGAGGTGGTGGTCGGCGGCCCGCGCCAGCTGGACCTGCTGCCCGCCGAGGTGACCGCCGAACGGGTGCCCTGGCCCTCGCCGCTGCGGCCCGCCGTGCCCGGCCTGCTCGCCGCGCACGCCGGGCGCCGGGTGGCCGTGCTGGCCAGCGGCGACCCGATGTTCCACGGCATCGGCCGGACCCTGGCCGAGACTGTCGGCGCCGAGCGGCTGCGCGTCCTGCCGCACCCCTCCTCGGTGTCGTACGCCTGTGCCCGGCTCGGCTGGCCGGTGGAGGACACCGAGGTGGTCAGCCTGGTCGGCCGTCCGCTCGCCCAGCTGACCGCCGCGCTGTCCGACGGCCGCCGGCTGCTGGTGCTGAGCGCCGACGCCCACGGCCCGGCGCAGGTCGCCGCCCTGCTCGCCGAACGCGGCTACGGCGCCAGCCGGCTGCGCGTCCTGGAACAGCTCGGCGGCGACCGGGAGCGGATCACCGGGGAGCGCCGCGCCGACGGCCCGCCGCACCCGGCCGGCGACCCGCTGAACATCGTCGCCGTGGAGTGCGCCGGCCCGCGGGCGCAGCTCGTCCCCGGTCTGCCGGACGACGCCTACGAGAGCGACGGCCAACTGACCAAGCGCCATGTCCGGGCCGCCACCCTGGCCGCGCTGGCGCCCGCGCCCGGCGAACTGCTGTGGGACGTCGGCGGCGGCTCCGGGTCGATCGCGATCGAGTGGCTGCGGGCGCACCGCAGCTGCCGCGCCGTCAGCGTGGAGCGCGACCCGGTGCGGGCCGCCCGGATCGAACGGAACGCGGCCGCCCTCGGGGTGCCGCGGCTGCGCACGGTGCAGGGCCCCGCCCCGGCCGCCCTGGCCGAACTGCCCACCCCGGACGCCGTGTTCATCGGCGGCGGGCTGACCGCGCCGGGGCTGCTGGAGGCCTGCTGGCAGGCGCTGCGGCCGGGCGGCCGGCTGGTCGCCAACACCGTGACGCTGGAGTCCGAGGCGCTGCTGGCCGCCTGGTACGGCCGGTACGGCGGCGAGCTGGTGAAGCTCTCCGTCGCACACGCCGTCCCGGTGGGCGGCTTCACCGGCTGGCGCCAGGCGATGCC
Source organism: Kitasatospora sp. NPDC059571 (assembly GCF_042735675.1). Taxonomy (NCBI): domain Bacteria; kingdom Bacillati; phylum Actinomycetota; class Actinomycetes; order Kitasatosporales; family Streptomycetaceae; genus Kitasatospora; species Kitasatospora sp. NPDC059571. The sequence continues at coordinate 7,338 of NZ_JBHWBW010000281.1, read as the reverse complement.
GGTCACCCAGTGGTCGGCGGTCAAGCCGGCCGAGCCGTCGTTGGCGCCGTCAGTCGAGGAGGAAGTGCAGTGACCGTCTACTTCATCGGGGCCGGACCGGGTGCCGCCGACCTGATCACCGTGCGCGGCCAGCGGACGCTGGCCGCCTGCGGGGTCTGCCTGTACGCGGGCAGTCTGGTGCCGCGCGAGCTGCTCGCCGAATGCCCGCCGGACGCACGGCTGGTGGACACCGCCGAGCTGGACCTGGACGCGATCACCGCCGAGTTCGTCCGCGCCCACGAGCGGGGGCAGGACGTGGCCCGGCTGCACTCCGGCGACCCGTCGGTGTTCAGCGCGGTCGCCGAGCAGATGCGGCGCCTGGACGCGGCCGGCATCCCGTACGAAGTGGTGCCGGGCGTGCCCGCGTTCGCGGCGGCCGCGGCCGCGCTCAAGCGCGAGCTGACCGTGCCGACCGTCGGGCAGACCGTGATCCTCACCCGGGTGGCCCGGCAGGCCACCCCGATGCCGGAGGGCGAGGACCTGGCGACCCTCGGCCGCAGCGGCGCCCTGCTGGTGCTGCACCTGGCGGCCCGCTACGTGGACTCGGTGGTCGAGGAACTGCTGCCGCACTACGGCGCGGACTGCCCGGCCGCGGTGGTGGCGATGGCCAGCCGCCCGGACGAGCTGGTGCTGCGCGGCACGCTGGGCGACATCGCCGGCCGGGTGAAGGAGGCCGGGGTGCTGCGCACCGCGGTGATCCTGGTCGGGCGGACGCTGGGGGCCGAGCAGTTCCGCGACAGCCACCTCTACTCGCCGGAGCGCGAGCGCCCGCACGCGCCCTGTGGCTGATCAGCCGGCCGGCCGCGGGGCGCGGCAGGCGGCGGTGAAGGCCGCCGCGAGGCGGGTGATCCGCGCCCAGTCGCCCGCCGTGACGGCGTCGGCGGGCACCACGTCGCTGCCCGCGCAGACCGCGAGCGCGCCGTGCGCGAGGAAGTCGGCGGCGTTGCCGGCGTGCACGCCGCCGGAGGCGACCAGCGGGACGTCCGGGTAGGGGCCGCGCAGGTCCCGGAGGTAGCCCGGCCCGAAGGCGCGCGCCGGGAAGACCTTCACCGCCGCGGCGCCGAGGTCGACGGCGGTGGCGACCTCGGTCGGGGTGAGCGCACCGAGCACGGCGGGGACGCCGGCGGCGTGCGCCACCGCCGCGACCTCGGGCCGCCCGCCCGGAGTGACCAGGAACGCCGCACCGGCCGCGACCGCGCGTTCGGCCTGGTCCGCGGTGAGGACCGTGCCGGCGCCGACCCGGTGGCCGGCCGCCGCGGCCGCGGCCAGATGGTCCGTCACGCCCGGTGTGGTGAAGGTGAGTTCGACCTGTGCGATGCCGCCCGCGGCGAGCGCGGCGCAGAGCGCGGCGGCATCCGGGATCCGGGGGGCCCGGACGACCGCGATCACCGGGTCGGCGGCGAGTGCGGCGCGCAGGGCGGCCGGGGCGGTGGCGGTGGTGGCGGTCATCAGGCGGTGGTCCCCCGATCGGTGCGGCGCAGGGCCCGGCCGGGCAGCGCTCCGGTGGTACGGCCGCGGTCGACCACCGCGGTGCCGTTGACGTAGACGTAGGCGATGCCGGCGGCGGGCCGCCGGGGGTGGTCGTAGGTCGCGGTGTCGCGGACGGTGTCCGGGTCGAACAGCACCAGGTCGGCGTGGTGGCCCGGGCGGATCAGCCCGCGGCGCTCCAGTCGCAGCCGCCGGGCCGGGCGGCCGGTCATCCGGGCGACCGCCTCCTCGAGGGTGAGGATGCCCAGCTCCCGGCCGTAGTGGCCGAGGTAGCGCGGGAAGGTGCCCCAGGCACGGGGGTGCGGGCGGTCGCCGACGAGCAGGCCGTCGCTGCCGGCGGTGTGCACCGGGTGGCGCATGATGGCGCGGACGTTCTCCTCGTGGCCGACGTGCTGCAGGACGGTGGTGGCGAGCCGGTCGTCCAGCAGCAGGTCGAGGAAGACCTCGGTGCCGGTGCGGCCCTCGGCGGCGGCGAGGTCGGCGACCGTCCGGCCGACCCGGCCGGCCAGCGCCGGGTCGCCGGTGCCGGAGATCTGCACCGTCCGCCAGTCGGCGGTGACGCCGTGGCAGCCGTCGCTGCCGTGCTCCTCCAGGTCGGCGCGGATCCGCTCGCGGGCGGCCGGGTCGGCGAGTCGGGCGACGGTGGCGTCCGGTCCGCCCTCGGTGGCCCAACTCGGCAGCAGCGCCGCCAGGGTGGTCGACCCGGGCAGGTACGGGTAGCTGTCCAGGGTGATGTCCAGGCCCTCGGCGAGCGCCGCGTCGACCAGGGCCAGCAGGTCGCCGGCGCGGCCGCGGTTGACGTCGAAGTTCATGGTGGCGTGGGTGAGGTGGAGCGGGCAGCCGGAGCGCCGGGCGATCTCCACCATCTCCGCGTAGCCCTCCAGCGCGCCCCGGCCGTAGGAGCGCTGGTGCGGCGCGTGGAAGCCGCCGTGCGCGGCCACCACGGTGCACAGGGCGGCCAGTTCGGCGGTGTCCGCGTACATGCCCGGGGTGTAGCTGAGCCCGCTGGAGAGGCCGACCGCGCCCTCGCGCAGGCCCCGGGCGAGGAGGTCGCGCATCCGGTCGAGCTCGGCGGGGGCCGGCGGGCGGTCCGCCCAGCCCATCACGAGCATCCGCAGGGTGCCGTGCGGCACCAGGTAGCAGGCGTTGACGGCGATGCCCCCGCCGAGCCGGTCCAGGTACTCGCCGACGGTGCGCCAGTCCCAGGCGAAGCCGTCCGGGTCGCCGTTCCAGCCGGCCAGCTGGCGGCGGAGCGCGGGCAGTGTGGTGTCGTCGACGGGCGCGTAGGACAGGCCGTCCTGGCCGAGGACCTCGCAGGTGATGCCCTGGGTGACCCGGGAGGGATGCGCGGGCTCGGCCAGCAGGCGCAGGTCGGAGTGGGCGTGCATGTCGATGAAGCCGGGGGTGAGGACGAGCCCGTCGGCGTCGACCGTCCGGGCTGCGGACAGGCCGGTGCCGACGGCCTCGATCATGCCGCCGGTGACGGTGACGTCGGCGCGGAACCGGGGGGCGCCGGTGCCGTCGACGACGGCGGCGCCGCGGAAGAGCAGATCGGCCATGGTCCGTCCTCGCCACAGATCACATCGCTGACCTGCAATGTTGCGATATATGCAACCTACGTTGCGTATGCTGGTGCCACGGTTCTAACATTCCCGCCGGACGGCGGTCAACGCGCGGCCCACAACCCGAGGAGCGCACCGGATGGCAGTGCAGCACGGCGGGGCCGCCCCGCGCGCGGTCTGTCTCGGCGAGTCGATGGCCGCCCTGCTGCCCGACCGGCCGGGCCCGCTGGACGCGGTCGGCGGCTTCCGCACCTCGGTGGGCGGCGCGGAGTCCAACACGGCGTGCGCGCTCGCCGCGCTGGGCGTGCCCGCGGCCTGGATCGGCCGCGTCGGCGACGACGGCTTCGGCCGCCGGATCACCGCCGAACTCGCCGCCCGCGGGGTGGACGTCTCCGCCGTCGCCGTCGACCCGGAGCGGCCCACCGGCGTCTACCTCAAGGAGACCGGCGGCTCCGCGCTGCCGCACGACCTGGGCGCGGGCCGCAGCCGGCTGCACTACCACCGGGCCGGCTCCGCGGCCTCCGCGCTCTCCCCCGCGCTGCTCGCCGACCCGGCCGCGGCACTGCTGCTGGCCGACGCGGCGCTGCTGCACCTGACCGGCATCACCCCGGCGCTCTCCGACGGCTGCCTGGCGCTGGTCCGAACGCTGCTGGCCGAGCGCCGGCCGGGACGGCTGGTGAGCTTCGACCTCAACTGGCGGCCGGCGCTCTGGCGGGGCCGCGACGCCGGGGTGCTGCCCGCCCTGCTGGACGCCGCCGACATCCTCCTGCTGGGGGCGGACGAGGCCGCCGAGGCGTTCGGCACCGGGGACCCTCAGGAACTGCGGGCGCGCTTCCCCTCCCCCGCCGTGGTGGTGGTGAAGGACGCCGGGCGCGGCGCCACCGAGCTGACCCGCGAGGGTGCCGTCACCGAGCCGGCGCTGGCCGTCGAGGTGGTCGAGCCGACCGGCGCCGGCGACGCGTTCGCCGCCGGGTACCTGGCCGGCACGCTGCGCGGCCTCGACCGGCGCGGCCGGCTGCGGCTCGGCCACCTGTGCGCCGCCACCGCACTGACCGCGCCCGCGGACCACGCCGCGCTGCCGCCGGCGGAGACCGTACGGGCGCTGCTGGCCGCCCCGCCCGCGCAGTGGGCGGCGACCCGGGTCACCGCGGGGGGCATCATGTCCCCCGTACCCGGCCCCGCCGCACCGCTCGGAGCACCAGGAGCAGCATGAGCCAGACCGTCACCCGCGCCCTGCGCCTGCTCGCCGAGCTCGGCGCGGGCGAACGCACCCTCGACCAGCTGGCCGAGGTGGCCGGCGTGCACAAGACCACCGTGCTGCGGCTGCTCCAGACACTGGAGGAGGAGCGGTTCGTCTACCGGGACTCCGCGTTCCGCTACCACCTGGGCTCCGGCCTGTTCGCGCTCTCCGGGCTGGCCCTGGAGCAGCGCGGCATCCGCCGCACCGCCGCTCCGCACCTCGCCGAGCTGAACGCGGCGACCGGGCAGACCGTGCACCTGGCCGCGTACGAGGGCGGCGAGGTCGTCTACATCGACAAGTACGACTCCCGGCACCCGGTGCGGATGTACTCGCGGATCGGCCTGAGCGCCGCCCTGCACGCGACCGCCGTCGCCAAGGTGCTGCTGGCGGACCTGCCGGCGGCGGAGCGGCGGCGGGTGGCCGCGGGCATCGACTACACCCCGTACACCGCGCGGACGCTGACCGGCCCGAAGGCGCTGCTCGCCGAGCTGGACGCGGTCGCCGCCCAGGGCTGGGCGCAGGACCGTGCCGAGCACGAGCCGTTCATCAACTGCGTGGCTGCGCCCGTCCGGGACGCCACCGGGCGGGTCGCCGCAGCGGTGTCGATATCCGTCCCGGACGTCGTCCTGCCCTACGAACAGGTGCTGGAACTGCTGCCCCGGCTGCTCGCCACCGCCCGGGCGGTGTCCGCGGAAGCGGGCGCCGCCGACACCTGACCGACCGTCACCATCAGGGAGAGACCGTGGAGAAGACCGAGATCCGGACCGACGGCGCACCGGCCCCCGCCTGGACGTTCTCGCAGGGCGTGCGCAAGGGCCCGATCCTCCAGGTCTCCGGGCAGGGCCCGCAGGACCCGGCGACCGGCGCCTACCTGTACCCGGGCGACGTCCGGGCGCAGACCCGGCGCACCCTGGAGAACGTCCGGGCGGTCGTCGAGGCCGGCGGCGGGACGCTGGAGGACGTGGTGATGTTCCGCGTCTACCTGACGAAGCGCGCCGACTTCCCGCTGATGAACGAGGTCTACGCGGAGTTCATCGACGAGCACGTCAAGGGCGTGAAGCCGTGCCGCACCACGGTCTTCGTCGAACTCCCGCAGGAGCCGATGCTGGTGGAGATCGACGCGCAGGCCGTCATCGGCTGACGCCGGGGCCGGCCGGCGCGGCCCGGCCGACCACCGTGCCGGCCCGGTCGATGCAGATCACGTCGACCGCGACCGGCGAGCCGGTCAGCACGCCGAGCGCGGTGGCCCGGGCCCCCTCGGCCACCAGGTCGCCCAGCGGCACCCCGGCGGCGGCGCACAGCTGCATCGCCTCCAGCCCGGTGTTGGCGGCCCCGACCGCCGCGGCGAGTGCCTCGTCCGCGCCGCCGCGGCGGGCCAGCTCCGCCAGGTGGCCCTTGTCCACCTGGGAGCGGGCCGAGTGCAGGTCCAGGTGGCCGGCCGCCAGCTTGGACAGCTTGGCGAAGCCGCCGGCGATGGTGAGCCGCGGCACCGGGTGCCGCTTGAGGTACTTGAGCACGGCGCCGGCGAAGTCGCCCATGTCGAGCAGCGCGTCCTCGGGCAGGCCGTGCTCGGCGACGGCCACCTTCTCGGAGGTCGACCCGGTGCACCCGGCGACGTGGGTACGGCCGGCGGCCCGCGCCACGTCGATCCCGCGCCGGATCGAGTCGATCCACGCCGAGCAGGAGTACGGGACCACGATGCCGGTGGTGCCCAGGATGGAGAGCCCGCCGAGGATGCCCAGGCGCGGGTTCCAGGTGGAGCGGGCGATCTCCGCGCCGCCGTCCACCGAGATCTCCACCACCACGTCGGCGGCGCCGCCGTGGCGGGCCGCGACGCCGGCCACGGCGTCCCGCATCATCTGCCGCGGCACCGGGTTGATGGCGGGCTCGCCGACCGGCAGCGGCAGGCCCGGCTTGGTGACCGTGCCGACCCCCGGGCCGGCCCTGAACACCACGCCCGTCCCGGGTGCGCCGAGCGCGACCGTCGCCCGGACCAGCGCGCCGTGCGTCACGTCCGGGTCGTCGCCGGCGTCCTTGACCACGCCGGCCGTCGCCCGCCCGCCGCCGAGCTCCTCCACGGCCAGCGCGAACGCCGGCTGCTGGCCCTTGGGCAGGGTGATCACCACCGGGTCCGGGAACTCGCCGGTGAGCAGGGCGGTGAACGCCGCGGTGGTGGCGGCGGTGGCACAGGCGCCCGTCGTCCAGCCGTGCCGCAGCCCGCTACTCTTCAGCTGCGCCGCCCGGCCGCCTGCCTCAGCCACGTCCGCCTCCTGGAGTTCCCATGCACGTCCTGATCCTCGGCGGGACGACCGAGGCCCGCCGGCTGGCCGCCGCTCTCGCCGCGGACGGCGCGCTCCGGGTGACCAGCTCGCTGGCGGGCCGGGTCGCGGAGCCGCGGCTGCCGGCCGGCGAGGTGCGGATCGGCGGCTTCGGCGGCCCGGCGGGCCTCGCCGCCTGGCTGCGCGAGCAGCGCGTGGACGCGCTCATCGATGCCACCCATCCCTTCGCCGAGCGGATCAGCCGGAACGCGGCCCTGGCGGCCGCCGAGGTCCATGTTCCCCTGCTCGCCCTCCGGCGGCCCGGCTGGGGGCCCGTCGACGGGGACGACTGGCACCGGGTGGGTTCGCTCGCCGCGGCCGCGGCCGCCCTGGACGGCCTGGGCGAACGGGTCTTCCTCACCACTGGGCGGCAGGGGCTGGACGCCTTCGCGCACCTGGCCGGCCACTGGTTCCTGGCCCGGTCGGTGGACGCGCCCGAGCCGCCGCTGCCGCCGCGCACCGAGGTACTGCTGGACCGCGGCCCGTTCACCCTGGACGGCGAGCGGGCGGTGCTCCGCGAGCACCGGATCGACGTCCTGGTCACCAAGGACAGCGGCGGCGCGGCCACCGCGCCCAAGCTGACCGCCGCCCGCGAACTCGGCCTGCCGGTGGTGGTCGTCCGCCGCCCGGAACCGCCGGCCCGCGGCCCGGGCGCCGTGGCAGTCGCGCGCGCGCTCGGCTGGCTGACGGG
>NZ_JBHWBW010000280.1:0-10141 GCF_042735675.1 Kitasatospora sp. NPDC059571 | reverse complement strand
GTTGTGCCAGAGGCGGGGCCCCGCCCGGTAGCCCAGGCTTCCGTGCACGCCCCCCCGCCCCCGGGGGCCGTCGGCGGTGTCGGCCACCCCCCCGGCCGCCGCCGCACGGCGCCCGGCCCCCGTCCGGATCGACTCGGCCTTCATCCAGCAGGCCGGCCCGCGGTGCGCGGGCAGCACCCCCGTGCCGTAGTGCAGGCCGTCCCCGCCGCCGTCGCCCGGGACGACGGGTTCGGTGAACCCGACCATGGCGCCGTCCGGTTCGGCCAGGACGGCGACGGTGTGCAGCAGGTCGCCGCGGGCCGCGACCGCGGCCGCCGCCAGCAGGGCGCGGCCGGTGCCGCGCCGCCGCTCGGCGGGGTGCACCGCCAGGTCCACCTCCGCGAGGTGGCGCCGGTCGGGGCGTCCGACAGCCAGAGGTAGGCGGAGCCCACCGGAACTCCGTCCTCGTCGGCCAGCCAGGCCGGTCGGCGGCGTCCGGCCGGCACCGCGGGGTCGGTCAGGGCGGTGAGGCGGATCGGAACGGCGGCTCCAGGGTCGGGACGGCCCGGTGACCGTAGAGGCGCCGGCAGTACGCCGCAAGCGGTTTCCACCGGACCGGACGGCGCACGGGCGACCGCTCGGCCGGGCCGGCTCGGGCACCGGCCGGGGCCGGGTCAGGCGCCGAGCACCCGGACGGGAGCGCCGTCCAGGAAGGCCCGGATGTCCTCGACGGCCTCGCCGTAGTACGTCCGGTAGTTGGCCTGCGAGACGTAGCCGAGGTGGGGGGTGGCCAGCAGGCGGGGCGCGGTGCGCAGCGGGTGGTCGGCCGGCAGCGGCTCGACGTCGAAGACGTCCAGGCCGGCGCCCGCGAAGGCGCCGCGCCGCAGCGCGTCGATGAGGGCGTCCTGGTCGACGATCGCCGCCCTGGAGGTGTTGACCAGGTACGCATCGGGCTTCAGCAGGGCGAGTTCGGCTGCGCCGAGCAGGCCGCGGGTCCGCTCGCCCAGGGCGAGGTGGACGGAGACCACGTCGCTGGTCCGCAACAGCTCCTCCTTGGACGGAGCCAGCTCGACGCCGGCCTCGGCGGCCCGCTCGGCGGTGAGGTTCTGGCTCCACGCCGACACCTCCATGCCGAAGGCCCGGCCGATCCCGGCCACCCGGCTGCCGATCTTGCCCAGCCCGAGCAGGCCGAGCCGGCGGCCGGCGAGGTCGGCGCCGACGGTGCTCTGCCAGGGGCCGCCCTCGCGCAGCGCGGTGCTCTCGGCGACGACGTTGCGGGCCAGGCCCAGGATGAGCGCCCAGGTCAGCTCCACCGGCGGGGTCGAGGAGCTGGCCGTGCCGCAGACGGTCACCCCGTGCTTCTCGGCGGCGGCGTGGTCGATCACGGAGTTCCGCATCCCCGAGGCGACCAGGAGCTTCAGCCGCGGCAGCCGGTCGAGCAGCGAGGCCGGGAAGGGGACGCGCTCGCGCAGGGTCACCACGATGTCGAACCCGGCCAGCCGGTCGGCGAGTTCGTCCTCGTCGGTGAGGTGGTCGGAGAAGCCGGCCACCTCCACCCGGTCGGCGACCGGCGACCAGTCGGCGATCCTGGTCGCCACCTCCTGGAAGTCGTCGAGCACCGCGCAGCGCAGCTTCATGGCCATGCCTCCTCGCCCACGGCGCGGACCCCGCGGTCCCGGTGCCGCCGCCGGCCCGGTCCGATCCCACCACGTCCGCCCGCCGGCCCGCTCGGCGCTCGGCCGGCCGATCGGCGAGGGTGTGTCAGACTGCCCGCCATGAACACGGAAACGATCACCGCCGCGAGCGCGGGCACCTGGGATCTCGGCGACCTGACGGTTCGTCGGATCGGTTTCGGCACGATGCGCCTCACCGGCAGCGGCGCCTTCGACCAGGGCGTGCCGAGCGACCGCGGGCGGTCGATCGCGGTGCTGCGGCGGGCGGTCGAGCTCGGGGTGAACCACATCGACACCGCCGCGTTCTACTTCTCGTCTCTGAGGTCCGCCAACGAGCTGGTCAATACGGCGCTGGCGCCGTACCCGGACGACCTGGTGATCACCACCAAGGTCGGCCCCAGCCGCGATGCCTCGGGTGAGTGGCACACCGCCCGGCCCGAGGGGCTGCGCGGCCAGGTGGAGGAGAACCTCCGCCAGCTCGGCCGCGACCACCTCGACGTCGTCAACCTGCGGCTGATGCCCGGCATGCGCGAATTCGGCACCTTCGCCGAGTACTTCGGCGCCATGGCCGAGCTGCGGACGGCCGGGCTGATCCGGCACCTCGGCCTGTCGGTGATCCGCCCCGAGCACCTGGCCGAGGCCCGGGCGATCGCCCCGGTGGTCTGCGTGCAGAACCGCTACGGCATCGACAGCCGGCAGAGCGGGGCGGACGACCTGCTGCGCGAGTGCGGTGAACTGGGCATCGCCTTCGTGCCGTTCTTCGCGATCGCCGGCGAGGGCCGGGAGGCGGGCGCGTCCGCCGAAGGCCACGACCAGGACCTGCTGGACATCGCCCGGGCGCACGGCGCGACCCCGGCGCAGGTCCGCCTCGCCTGGACGCTCCACCGGGGCCCGCACGTGCTGGCCATCCCGGGCACCGGCAACCCCGATCACCTGGTCGAGAACCTGGCCGCGGGCGCCCTGCACCTCTCCGCGGACGAGCTCGCCCGGCTCGACTCCCCCGGCCGCGCGCAGACGGCCGTCTGAGCCGTCCCGGCGGGCTGCTCCCGACGCGGGCCGGGGGGCTGCGGCGGGCCGCCCCGGCGGCCGGTCACCCGCTCGCGGTCGGCCCCGGCCCGGTCCCGGTGCCCGCGGACGCGCTCGCGGAGGGGGCCGGGTCGGTCAGTGCGTGCGCGCTCACCGACGGTGCGGGCGAGGCGGCGCCGCCGGCCGGCGCGGCCCGTACGCAGCCCAGGCTGGTCAGGGAGGCCGCGAGCCGCTCGGTCAGGAAGTCGAACAGGTTCTGGCCGTCCACCGGCGAGGGCGCGGCGGCGGTGAAGCGCCGGTCGAGCCGGATCCGCTGCCGCCCGGGCCCGGCCAGGCCGTCGCAGTACGCCTTCGGGTCGCCGTCGGCCCGGCGGCCGACCCGGGGCTGCCCGACCCCGGCGCGGTAGAGGTCGGTCTTCGCCGTGCTCTGCCGGCCGTGGTCGCGGACCATCGGGTCGTTCAGCGGCACGATGGCGACCGGTGCCGCCTGGTGCGCGGCCGCCTGGAGTTCGTCGAGCGCGAGCGAGGTGGCCCGGTGCCCGGGGTCGGCGAGGTCCGGCGCGGTCCACGGGGTGCAGCCGAGTGCCGGGTCGACGAACTTCGTCAGCAGCAGGTTGTCGCTGCCGTTGAGCAGCGAGGTCGCCCGGAGCCGCCGGGCGTTCGCGGCGGTCCGCTGCGCGGTCGCACCGTTCCCGGTCACCAGGTACTCGGTGGTGACGTTGTCGCTCTGGTCCTGGTCGACCAGGCCGAAGTCGCGGGTGGTCGGGCACGGTTTGCCGTCCCGCGCGGTGCCGGGCGAGGGCACGGTCAGCCGGCCCGCCCGCCGGGCGGTGTCCGCGGCGGCGAAGAACGCGGGGGCGTTGCAGTAGGCGAACTGCCCGAAGGGCTGCCCCGGGGACCCGTTGACGCACCCCGCGCCGGCGGGCGCGCCCTTGAGGGTGAGGACGTCGCCGTTGAAGCCGAACCAGATGCCCACCACCGCGTTGCGCGGCAGCACCGGCACCACGGGCGGGGCGGCGGGTCCGCGCCGCTGGTCGGTGACCAGCGGGTTGTAGACCGAGAGCGCGCCGGTGGCCGGGTCGAGCACGGTGGCCTGGACGAACGCCGCCTGGGCGAGGTTCGACTCGTGGCAGGGACCGCGCCGGGGGTCGGTCGCGGTCAGCCGGTACGGGGTGGCCAGGCCCTTCGCGGTGAGCGGGGCGGGCGGCACCACGAGCGTGCAGCCCGGGTTGGGCCCCGCCCCCGTCCCGGCGCGGTCGGGGGACGCCGGTCCGGGTGCGGTTGCGGCGGACGAGACGCCGATCAGCACGGTGATGGTCAGGATGGCGCCGAGCGGGATGCCGAGCGCGGTCACCCGCCGGGCCCGGCCGCCGGAGCGGGAGCGGAGGCGGTGCCGGACCGGTTGTCGGCCGTACTCTCGGGGGAAGGTCATCGGGTTCTCCTCTTCACGCGCCACGGCAACGGCCGGGCTGGCGGAGCAATGCGACGGTGTGGCCTAGTGGTGGCCGGTGGCCACGGCGGGCGGCGGCGGCTGGGTCGGCGGCATCGGGGCCGCGGTCAGCAGCACCGCCGCGTAGGCGCCCATGGCCACGGCCGTGGTGGCGGTGATGAACAGCCAGCGGATGCCCAGCAGTGCGGGCAGGCTGAGCAGCAGGTGCAACGAACCACCCCGCGGCAGGGCGGCCCGCCGCCGGCGACGGCGTGCCCGATGGCTCACCGGCCCCTCCCCCGGCCCGTGCCCCGCCCGGCCGTCAGGGCGGGCGGCCCGCCGCCGGGTGCGGCCGGCCGGACGGCACCGATGCGGTCGCGGTGGTCGAGCAGCTCGCGCGGCATGTCGAAGGCGACGGCGGCGACGGTCTGCTCCCCGTGCGGGGTGTCGCGGTGGTAGGTGGCCACGAAGCGCTCGGAGCGCAGCGACCCCTCGACGATCTCGATCCGCTCCCCCAGGGCGGGGATGCCGACGGCCTGCAGCCGGGTGCCGTGCTGCTCGGACCAGAACCGCGGGACGGGGGTGAACGGCGCCGCCCGCTCGACACCGAGCAGCAGGGAGTCGGCGGCGTGCTGACCCATCTCCACGGCGTGGATGAGGTGTTCGATCCGGCGCGGAACGGCGTCGAACCGGGCGTTGGGCCAGCGCGCCACGTCGCCCGCGGCGACGATGTCGGGGACGGGCCGGCCGGTGGTGTCCACCGCGTGGCAGGTGGCATCGCAGAGCACGCCGTCGGTGGCGTCGATCCCGCTGCCGGCCAGCCAGTCGGTGCGCGGTGCCCCACCCAGGCCGAGGACGACGAAGTCGGCGTCGACCGTCTCCCCGTCGTCGAGCCGGAGCCGGAGTCCGTCCCCGGTGTCGGTCCACTGCGTGATCCGGGTGCCGAGCCTGACGTCGACCCCGGCGCGGACCTGGATCCGCCCGACCACCTCGCCCAGCCGGGGGCCGAGCACCCGCCTGAGCAGCGGCGCGCTGTGCACCACCAGGGTGACGTCCATGCCGTGCTCGCGGGCCGTGCAGGCGAGTTCGCAGCCGACGAAGCCGCCGCCGAGGATCACCACGTGGTGGGCGCGGGCCTCCGCCATGGCCTGCTGGATGGCCGCGGCGTCCTCCAGGGTCCGCACGGTGCGGATCCGTGCGCTGGCGACGGGCGTCTCCGGCAGCCGCTTCGCGTCGACACCGGTGGCGATCACCAGGCCGTCGTACGGCAGCCGCTCGCCGCCGCGCAGCAGGACGGCCCGGGCGACCGGGTCCAGTCCGACCAGATGGCTGCCGAGCAGCCAGTGCGCGTCGAGCCGGTCGTCGGTACGGAATGCCAGGTCCGCTGCCGAGAGTTCACCGGAGAGGAACTGCTTGGACAGCGGCGGCCTGCTGTACGGGCGATGCAACTCCTCGCCCACGATGACCAGTTCGCCGCCGAATCCGCGCTCGCGCAGCCTGGCCGCGGCGCTCAGTCCGGCCAGTCCGCCGCCGGCCACCACGATCCGGCGGCCGTCCGCGGCGGGCACCCGGCGGCGGCCCGGACGGCGGCCCGACGCTGGCCGGGAGCCGCCCTGGACGGCGATGGCCTGCATCGGGCAGCACCGGGCGGCCTGCCGGGCCCGGGCCGCCAGCGGCGCCGGGACGTTGGCGGTGTAGTGCAGGGAGCCGCCCTTGGAGATCGTGAACACCTCGGGCGCCTCCTGCTGGCAGATCCCGTAGATGTGGCAGCGGCGGTTGTCCACGCTGACCTTGACCGGCTGCGTCTCGGGCACCGGGCCCGGCCGGACGGGGCCGGGCGGCTCGACCCGCACCGGGGCGGCAGTCGGCACCGACGCCGGCAGCGGCACCGGGATCGGCGCCGGCCAGAGCGGTGCTACGGGCGCCGCCACCGGCATCGCCATGGGGGGCGCCATCGGCATCACCACCGGCATCGCCACCGGAAGGACCGCGGGGGCCGGGGCCTGAACGGGCGACGGCCAGGGGCCGTACGGCGCCCCGTCGGGCAGCGGCGGCGGGACGTTCGGAGGCCAGGGGATCTGGGTGTTCACGTGCTCGGCTCACCTCGTCGGGACACGGTGGATTCGCACGCGCAGGGCACGGGGAGAGTGCAGTGCGGCCGGGTGCGGTGCGGGGAGCGGGGGCGGGTCAGCGCGGTGCGTCCAGGCGCTGCCCGAACGCGCGGCTGCGGAGCCGGGACTCCGACGGCAGGACCCGGATCAGGAAGGCCAGCAGGCACACCCCGGCACCGAGCGCGACCAGCACTGCCACCGGATCGAGGTGGCGCGGCTCCGGGTGCACGGTGAAGACGTGCAGCCAGATCAACGCGAACGCGGCGTAGCCGAGTTGGTGGAACTTCAGCCATCTGCGGTAGGCCAGCCGCCGCTGCAGCCAGACCGAGCAGCCGACTGCGATGCCGAGTTCGGTGCCGACGATGCCGAAGCCCACCGGGATGCGCTGCAGACCGCCGGTGAAGGGGACGAGGAGTTCGGCGGTGCCGATGTCCCAGACCGGCTGGTAGAGGAAGGTCAGACCGTGGATGCCGCCGAAGATCAGCGCGGACAGTGCAATGCCCATGTGGGCGCCGTGGACGGTCGGCCGGGCCGCGAACTGCTGGAAGTACCGCATCCGCAGCACGACGCCCAGCAGGACGGTGGACACCATCAGGGTGTACGAGATCAGCGCCGCCAGCCGGGCGATCTTGTGCACTCCGGCGTCGTAGTCGATCTGCTTGTCGTAGGCGTCCAGCGGCGAGCCGGGTACGGCGCCCGCGGCGGCCGGCGCCGCGACCAGCAGGCACAGCATCAGCAGGAGGAGGACCGCGGTCGCGACCAGGGCCGCGGCGGCGCGCGGGCCGATTCCGGCCACGGTCCGCGGACGGCCGCCGGGGACGGTGCGGGACAGCGTTTCAGCAGCCAATGTCGCCGACTCCTTGCGTCGTCGTCCGAGCGGGCGTGCCGCGGCGGGGTTGGCCGCCGCGGTACGTCCGCGGTCTCACGACGGCTGCGGACATGCGGGCCGAGGGGATCGCCGCCCATTGCCGACGGAGCATGTCGGCCCACCGGGGGAGGGGCCAACTCCGCCGATCGTATGGGCGGTTCGGCGTTCGGATAGTGCGCGCAGAAGTCCCTAAAGAATCCATAAGGTCCTCTTACGCATCCACCGCGGAACCGCACCGGCCGGCGGCCGGACCAGCGGGCGGATCAGGCGGGCGGAACGAGCTTCACACCCACACCGTGCACCGTGTGCAGATAGCGGGGCCGGGCGGCCCGCTCACCGAGCTTGCGCCGCAGGCACGAGAGGTGCACGTCGACGGTCTGCTCCACGACGTACGGCCGGCGCCACACCGCGGCCAGGATCTCCTTCCGGGAGACCACCCGCCCCTCGTTCTCGGCCAGGAAGGCCAGCAGGTCGAACTCCCGCCGGGTGAGCCTGACTTCGCGTCCGGCCAGCCGGACGGTGCGCGCCGTGGTGTCGATGGTGAGCTCCCCCACCACACGGGGTGCCACGGCCGCGTCGGGGGCGCCGCCCGGTCCGGCCGCACCGGCCCCGCAGCGGCGCAGCACGGCCGCCAGCCGGGCGGCCAACTGCTCGCCGGAGAAGGGCCGGACGAGATAGTCGTCGGCCCCGGCACGGAGGATCCTGGCGATCTCCGCATCGTCGTCGCAGGCCGCGGCGGCCAGCACCGGGAGCTGCGACAGCCCGCGGATCATGCGCAGCGCGTCGGCGCCGTCGAGGTCGGGGAGGGCGAGACCGAGGACCACCGCGTCCGGGGGCGACACGGAGATCTCCCGCAGTGCACCGAGGCCGTCCGGGATGCTGCGCACCGCGTGCCCGGACGCGGTCAGCGACTCGATCAGCGACCCTCGGACGACCGGATCGCCTTCCACGACGAGGACGGACGCCATGGGCCACACCGTAGCCGAGGCGCCGCCTCCCGCCCATGGGATCGCCCGCGATCCCGACCCGGAGCGGAGCGCCCGGAGAGGCCCGGAGAAGGCAGAAACCCCAGGTCGTTGACCTGGGGTTTCACGCCGGAGCGGGCGACGGGGGTCCAACTCGTTCTCCCCGCAGGGGAGTCAGCGACCCCTGTACCCGCCACCCTCCGCCGCTGCAGGATGCCGGAGGACTCAGTGGTCGTTGACGAACGTGTGCTCGCTTCCGAGATGTCCCACGCTCGGGCCCAGCCAGATCGAGACGGCGATGTTGACGTTCTCCGGGAGGTCGTAGATGCCCCCGTCCGAGGCACTGACGGTCTTGCAGGAGCCGAGGCCGCCCGTGGCCTCGATGATGTAGCGGGAGTTGTACTGGCCGGAGCTGCTCTGGACCCAGACCTGGACCCTGGGCGCCGTGCCGTCGGATGCCGTGTCGCAGACGGAGACCACGTCGCCGTGCTCCGCGACGTAGACCGTGCCGCCGTGGGCGGAGTCCGTGGTGGTCCACGTGTGGTCCCAGCCGCCGCTGGGCGGGTCGACGGTCGCGGATGCCGAGGTGGCGGTGGCGAGTGCCCCGCCGGCGAGAAGAACGGTGGCTGCGGTCAGAGCCGCAATCCTGTGGCGCATCATGTGTGATCCTCCCCGTGGAACTCGCTCGGACGACCCGGGCGAGCACCAGCGAGCCTAGGCAGATCGTTGGTGTGCCGAGCAAGGTCGAGTGGATCTTTGCACCACCTTGACAGGACGCGCACAAAATACCGCCGCGGCAGCGGCCCGACGCAGCTCGGGGACCCGGAGAAAGCAGAAACCCGCTGGCAGGCTCCGCGCCGAGCGGGATGGTCCCCTCCTCGACCTGGACACGATCACCACGACGAAGCTGCACCTCCCACCTGCCCCTGCCCCCCTCCGAGAGAGGGCCGGGGTTTGGGGCGGACCCCTATGCTCTGGGGCGTCACGCCTGCGGGCCAGCCCTTCCGTCCACCCTGTGGCGCGGCTGCCGCCGCCGTCGCGGGGCGAGGACAGGAGCGGAGGCGAGCGGCGGGCCGGCGCCGCGAGCGAAGCGAGCCTTGATGAAGGAGCGAAACTCGTAACAACCTCTCCTCCCTCACCCTCTCCCTGCCTATCGGCTCGGTCGGCACGTGCGCTTGGCCTAGCTCTCAGGCCGCCGGCGGGGGGCCTCGTCATCGGGGTGCCCCGTTCCGCCGGACCGGCTTCGGCCGCATCCGGCGCAAGGCTCGGGCCAAGGCCGGCATGCCGGACTTCCGCTTCTACGACCTCCGGCACACCGGCAACACGATGGCTGCTGCGACCGGGGCCAGTCTCAAAGAGCTGATGGCGCGCATGGGCCGTGCCTCCGTCCGGGCCGCGCTGATCTACCAGCACGCGACCATCGAGCGGGACAAGAAGACTGCCGACGCCATGGACGCAGAGATCACCCGGCGACTCGGCCGGGGCACGACCCCATCTCAGGAGGCATGGGAGGAGCCAGCAGAGTCCTCCGCGCGGCTGTTCGGTGCGTCAAATCGTGAGCCGGGTGACGGACCCGGATGGCCGCACTCCTCGTGCTGCCATCGGGCTGGACTGGTCAGCTGGAACCGGCCAGCGGTAGTCGATCGAAAGCGAGGTCCAGCATGGCCGTCATCATCGTGTTCGACATCCCCGGCGGTACCCAGGCCCAGTACGAGGAAGTCACCAACAAAATGACCGGGGGGCGCGGCATCGTGAAGTCGAGCTCGGACTGGCCGGCACCTGGCCTGATCTCCCACTGCGCCGGGCCCGGCCCGGACGGCTGGCATGTCACGGATGTCTGGGAGTCCAAGGAGGCGTTCCAGCGATTCGTGGAGAAGCTCGCACCGCTGATGCGAGACGCCGGAATGCCCGAGGCCGAGCCCAAGATCTACGAGGCGTTCAACGTCGTGACCTCTTAGCCGATATGGCCTCCGGCTGGCCTTTCCGTCAGCTCCCCTAAGAGGAGCTAACACAAAGCGCGGACGCGCCTGTAGGTGATCAGGCAGCAGGCCAGCTTGAGGAATGCCTCGTGGATGTCGTCGCGTATGTCC